>NZ_CACSIH010000001.1:0-1529 GCF_902705805.1 Alteromonas alvinellae
GTAACCGTTCACCAGGGCCCTATTGACAGTTAGTAATATTTATTTTCAATGATCGTGGGGATCCTATTGATTGATCCCGCCAGTCTGTCAGAGTGGTTTCATGCCACGTAAAAAGCAGCCCACAAAGCCACCCGTCGCTACTAATCTCGATGATGCCAATGAGCTCATTAGTACACTCTGGGACAGGCTAAATGACCTCGAAGACCGACTGAATCAAAACAGTCGTAATTCATCGCGCCCGCCATCGTCTAATGGGCCGGGGGCGTCCTCTTCTGCGCCAGCTAAAAAGCCGACAGGCCGTAAGCGCGGTGCGCAATCCGGCCATAAAGGTAGTAAGCGGATGCTGGCCGATACCGTTGATGAGACGCGCACCTATTATCCCGACGATACTTGTGCTTGCGGTGGTGACATTGCTATCAATGATTCCCCTTATCGTCGGCATCAGGTATTTGATATTCCCAGCCAGGCATTCTCTGTAGTCGAACATCAGTTGCATCAGGGCCAGTGTTGTCAGTGCAGTAAAACGGTAAAAGCCACACTACCCGACAACGTGAATCAAGGGCAGATGGGCAATAACCTGCTGGCGTATGTGGCGATGCAGTCGGGTCAGTTTCACCAGAGTATCAGTAAAATCCAGCAACAGCTCGAGCAAAACTTTGGTTTATCGTTCAGTCGCGGTGCTATCTCTGAAGCACAAGGCCGCGTCAGTGCGGTGCTGACGCCTGCCTATCAGGATATTAAAGAGACTATGCATAATGAGGCAGTGGTTCATTGTGATGAAACCCGTCATCAGCGGGGCAATGAAAACCGCTGGATGTGGCAGGTATGCACAGCAGAATTATCATGCTTTATGACGCACTTCTCACGTGGCGCCTGGGCGGCAAAGAAACTACTCGGCGATAATCCGGAAAACATTGTTGTGACTGACCAGTATGCCGGTTATCACTACATCGATTCAGACCACCGTCAATTGTGCTGGGCGCATATCTTAAGAAACATGAATGCGCTGGCGGAAAGCTGGGGTACGAATAAAACCTATGGAACAACGTTAGTCAGGCTCATTCGCATACTGTTCCGGCTGCAACACCGGTATGAGAGTAACGCACTAAGTGAAAAGCGATACCTGGACCGGATGGAAAAACTACGCATCGCCTGGCGAGAGCAACTTGAACTGGCATCAAGACGCTGTGTGACTCCCCGCTATCAGAACCGGTGTAAGCTACTGCTAAAACACGATGACATGTGCTGGGTATTCCTCAGTCACGATGGCGTCCCTCTCACTAACAATGAAGCCGAGCGTTCATTGCGAAGCTATGTGCTGTGGCGAAAAGGCAGCTATGGTGTGTGGTCTCACCGAGGGGAACTGTTCAGACAACGTATACTCACCATCGTCGAAACCTGCCGGAAACAAAAGCTGAATCCACTGAATTGGCTCCGCGCCATTCTCGAAGCGACGCTGAACAAAACGTCCTATCCTCTGCTCGACGACTTCAAAGCTGCCTGTCAATAGGGCCTTGGTGAACGGTTAC
>NZ_CACSIH010000002.1:0-371 GCF_902705805.1 Alteromonas alvinellae
TCATTTCCTTCGCAGTGCTGTACATCCTGGTTCTTTTCTGAATGAAGTGTGTGATTATTTAAAGTAGTATGTTCTACGCTTGATAAGGAATCATTTGAGGACATATGAGATTCTGATGTGTCGTGACCATCACATTTAATTGGGTTCGTCATAGCAAAGCCGTGCTGTGAAAGTAGCGCAGCTATTAGTACTAATTTAAACCACTTATAAATGCCTGACACAATAAACTCCATCAGTGAGTAAGGGAATAGTAGCGGTATTCCGTTATTCTTACTTTGACGTAGATCAACACAACACAAAAAAGTGCTTAGGACCTTTAAACATTAAAGCCGTAATCAACTAGTTTAGTACTCTTGATTCATATAGCCTTA
>NZ_CACSIH010000003.1:0-1206 GCF_902705805.1 Alteromonas alvinellae
GTGATCATCGAGCAAGGCGTTGACGGCGGTACAAGGCTGATGAGGGTCGTCCTGATAGCTCTGTAGTTCGTGAATCTCAGCCAGTGACAGGCCCAGGATTCTGCAGCGACGGATGAAGGCCAGCCCCTCACCATGCTTCTCGGTATAGACACGGTAACCGTTGTCCTGCCGATCAGGCGGCGGCAACAAGCCCTGCTGTTCATAGAAGCGGATCGTCTGTGTTTCGACCCCTACCAACTGCGCCAACTGACCAATGCGCATCAGCCTCCTCCCCAACGGATTCTTTACTCTATTGACCTTATAGTAGCTTTATAGTTTAAAATGGTACCACAACATTGTTCAAGTGGAGTCGTATTATGAGCAAATCCTGTGGTGGCGCCTGTGGCGGTGATGCAACGTCCGCAGCGGATACCGATATACAGGCCTCCTCCGAGGCGCCAGGGAGATGGGTCAGTGTTTATGCCGTGCCGAAGATGGACTGTCCATCAGAAGAACGAATGATTCGCCTAGCCCTGAACGGCTTTGAGGAGATTCGGGCGCTGTCCTTCGACTTGTCGAACCGCCGGCTGAAGGTCGTGCATGACGGCGAGGTCGAGCCCGTCACCTCGAAACTGAAGACCTTGGGGCTAGGCGCCTCGCTTCAGGAAACCGTCGCTGCAAATCCGGAGACCATCAAGGCCGCCGAGTTTTCGGCAGCTTCTGCTAAGCAAGAATCCGGGACCCTGCGCTGGTTGCTCGGCATCAATGCACTTCTGTTCGTGGTGGAAATGACTGCCGGTCTGATCGCCCGGTCCACCGGCCTGATTGGAGAATCCCTGGACAATTTTGCCGATGCGGCGGTGTACGGGCTTGCCCTTTATGCGGTTGGACATAGCGTGAAAATGCAGGTACGTGCCGCGCATCTTGCTGGTGTACTGCAACTGATCTTGGCTGTGGGCGTGCTCGTAGAGGTGGTGAGACGCTTTGTATTCGGTAGTGAGCCTGAATCGCTGGTGATGATGGCTATCGCATTCGTCGCATTGATTGCCAATACCAGTTGTCTGCTGCTCATATCCAAACATCGGGAAGGCGGGGCGCACATGAAGGCAAGCTGGATATTCTCGGCCAACGACGTGGTGATCAACCTGGGGGTCATCACCGCCGGCGCCCTGGTCGCGTGGACCGGTTCCAATTATCCGGATCTGATTATCGGCACCATCGCGGGGG
>NZ_CACSIH010000004.1:0-812 GCF_902705805.1 Alteromonas alvinellae
GAACGTCTCGAAAAGCATATTAACTAATGGACGTTACACAGAATCTGTTACAGGCTCAGCTAAGTTAAAATATTTATTCTTAAGCTCATTGTCTAAGTATTGCCACCATTTACCTTCATTCTGATACCAAAGCTCAGATTGGTATAGCTTGCTCAAATTGATTTCTAATATTAGTTTTTCATGATTCCCTAATACAGAAAAGAATCATTTCTCATCTAATAAATTCAAACACCTCTCAGAATTTAGGTTTCTGTCAATAAGGTCGCCGACATCAAAAACTCTATCTGTCAGAGCGCGAGTTCCTCAAGCATTTATTTGTCAGCCTCCTCAATTTTTTGTGTAAGTCCGGGTACCTCCTGTTATAACGTTAATGGAACTGGACAAAGAGAAAGCATTGTGGCAACTACTTAGAGCGTTCAAGTTCTATCGCAGTATCTGAATTACGGATTTAGTGGCGCGGCTAAAAATTTGCATGGTTGTAGGCTATTTCTCTCATCATGACTATTTCTAAAATTCTGCCGATGAATGGGCTATTCTGATTACAAATTAGTCTCGACTGTTTACCAATTCGAAAAAATCCATTATTCTCCGTATAGGTTATGTTCAATGCTTAAAAAATGTCTAAATCCCTATCAAAATTAATACTAGTATTTACAGTGCTATCTGCCCTCGTTGGGCAAGCTATGGCTATAGATACTATGAGTTTTGAAATGGCTATTGACAACAAACACTACAATAGCAATTCTGAATCGAATTGCTCTATGAACATGAGCCATGGTATGAGAGTAGATTCTAGCAGTTCCGAAAACGCT
>NZ_CACSIH010000005.1:0-703 GCF_902705805.1 Alteromonas alvinellae
GTATCGCTTGTCAGCTATAAAATGCATAAAACTCGTCGGAATGCAGTAACGGCGTGCGTTAAGAGCCTGCTCAACGGTAGCGCTGCAACCGTAACCAGCATAGGTCGAGGAATTAAGACTAAAGCCTTTGAGAAACACCGGATTAAACGTGCCGACCGCTTGCTTTCAAACCCGCATTTATTAAGTGAAACACCGTTTATCTATGCATCTATTTGCCAACTATTTTGTGGCAGCACATCTCGCCCTGTTATCTCAATCGACTGGTCAGATTTAGATGACCATAAAGCGCACTTTCTTTTACGCGCGGCCATATCTTTAAAGGGTAGACCCGTCACACTTTATCAAGAAGTTCACTGCAACAAGACCAAAGAGAAACCCGCCAGCCACAAGGCATTCTTAAAGGCGTTACACGCCATGTTACCTTCAAATTGCCGACCCATTATCGTCACCGACGCAGGATATAAATCACCCTGGTTCAGGGAAGTATTAGCGTTAGGCTGGGATATTGTCGGACGGGTTCGCAAACCGCATTTTTACTCACTCGACAGCGGCAATACGTGGCAGTGTATTCGTCACCTTTATGCCCAAGCGACCAGTCGACCTAAGCGTTTTGATAACAGCCAAATAGCTAGAGGTAACCCCTTTGCCTGTACGTTAGTTCTGTTCAAGCAGAAAGCGAAAGGGCGCCACGCTTCAAATCCAG
>NZ_CACSIH010000006.1:0-345 GCF_902705805.1 Alteromonas alvinellae
GTTCTTCCGGTGGGTCTACCAACAACGCCAGCGCACCGATTTACTGCCCAAATCCCCCTTCGCCAAGGCGCTTCACTATGCGCATGAGCGGGAGAGCCAACTCAAGGTGTTCCTGAGTAACCCGGCGTTACCCCTGGATACCAATCATCTGGAACGGGCACTGCGGGTTATTCCCATGGGCAGAAAAAACTATTTGTTCTGCTGGTCCGAACTCGGGGCTGAACAACTGGGCATATTACAAAGCCTGATGGTGACTTGCCGCCTGCAAGGCGTCAATCCCTACCATTACCTCGTGGATGTATTGCAGCGTGTAGCACGTAACCGTTCACCAAGGCCCTATTGACA
>NZ_CACSIH010000007.1:0-1211 GCF_902705805.1 Alteromonas alvinellae
CTAATCACGAAAGATCAACACGCCTTAGCATACAGCAGGGCTTTGACCTTTTAAATCAAGAGCGTGTCGATGGGTTAGATTTGGAATACTTTGTCAGCCAAAGTTCCACACCACTATCCTATGAGAAAGGCGCGTTTACTTTAGATTTAACACTTCCTCATAACGAAATCCCTTTTTCTTTATCTACCCTTTACCACAAAGACATCATCAGTGAACTGAATAATTTCATAGCCTCAAACCCCGAGTTAATTAATAGTATAAAAGCAAAATACGGAATAACTTCTTTTGAAAAATTGTCTCAGCAACTTCTAAAAGAACAGGACTTGCAAGCTGAAGAAGTTTGGAAATAAAGAACTCGTCGCTTTGCGAGAATGACGCACATCTATTCACATGCGCATTTGATAGGTCTGTTGCCGCTACTGCTCTTCTTACAATATTTCTTAAAACTTAGTTTGGGTTAGATTAGTAAAGCAAAGCAATTTTCCCTTGTAAAAACTTCAAGGACATCAGTAATATAGACCTGCGCCAGCTAAATACTTGACCTTAGATATAATTTATCTATCTGAAATAATTACCTTTTTTATTTGGAAAAATTTTTGCTTGTAGGTTGTTATATCAAGGAGCATTTATGAAACAGTTATCACTACTTTTATTTTCTTTTTTCATCATATTTACCGCCAGTAGCGCTCAGGCAAAGCAGACCGTCAGTGTCGACTATATGCATGGATTTGATGATATTGACGGTATGCGCTTCGCATATAGACCGCTTGAACAAACATTAGCTACCGATTGGTTTGGCGACATAAAGCTCTATTGGGAAGTTAGTGCCGTCGTTTGGGAATATGGTAAGAACGATAAACATAGTACAAGCTATGGCGCGTCACTGACCCCTGTTTTTATGAAAAAGGTAACTACGTTATATGAAAAATACCCTGTATATTTAGAAGCAGGAATAGGTGTAAGTTACATTGATGATCAACAGGTAGCTGGAAAGGATATTGGCTCTAACTACCAATTTGAAGATAGATTGGGCGTGTTTGTAGAGCTCGATAAGAAGCAACACGTTGCGCTGCGCTATATGCACTTTTCAAACGGTGGCTTTAATAACGACAATCCAGGGCTAGACTTCCTGAATCTATCCTACGCCTACCACTTTTAAAGAAATGGGGTCAGAGTCGTGACTCTGACCCCACTATTTTCTTTCGTCTAAA
>NZ_CACSIH010000008.1:0-96979 GCF_902705805.1 Alteromonas alvinellae
AATCCTGTCTCACCGACCATTATCTTTCTCTCCTCTTTATTCATTGCTCAATAAATTTGCATAAATTCCGTCTTTTTCGCTATTTAGGCTATTAGTTTCGCTATTTGGTCAAAATGCGTTCAAATGGTTGTTACAAACTTGTGTTTGCCTCTCGACTCTTGTGGTATGCGGCTGTATACTACCGCGTCTTTTTTTAACCAGTACGTTTGTTTCAGGTTGGCTTTTTGACACAACTTCGTGTCCTAACTTTGATTTTATAAACGTCGAATAACGACCTCTACCCCGGAGTGATATGCAATCAATGCATGACGGGAGAGGGGATTGAGAACAAAACGCCTATAGAGGCGTATAGTTGAGGTAACATAATGCAAGTTTCAGTCGAGACGACCCAGGGTTTAGAACGCCGTCTTACTATCACCGTTCCATCTGACACGGTTGATTCAGCAGTTAAGTCACGCCTACAGCAGTTGGCAAAAACACAACGCATCAACGGCTTCCGTCCAGGTAAAGTTCCTGTAAGCGTAATCAAAAAGCGTTTCGGCCAAGCTGTTCGCCAAGAAGTTGCTGGCGATGTTATGCAGCAAAACTTCTACCAAGCTGTGATTCAAGAAAAAATTCAGCCTGCTGGTATGCCGAAGTTTGAACTGACTAAAGACGAAGACGGTCAGGACCTAGAATTCACAGCATCTTTCGAAGTTTACCCAGAAGTAGAAGTGAAAGGTGTTAGCGATATCGAAATCGAAAAGCCAGTAGTAGAAATTACTGACGAAGATCTAGATAACATGATGGAAACACTTCAGAAGCAGCACGCAACTTGGAAAGAAGTTAAGCGTAAAGCGAAGAAAGACGACAAAGTTATCATCGACTTCGTTGGTTCTATCGACGGTGAAGAGTTTGAAGGTGGTAAAGCAGAAGACTTCGCTCTTGAGCTAGGTAAAGATCGCATGATCCCAGGTTTCGAAAAGCCACTTGTTGGCGCGAAAGCGGGTGAAGAAGTGACTATCGAAGTAACTTTCCCTGAAGACTACCACGCAGAAAACCTAAAAGGTAAAGATGCAGTTTTCCAAACTACCGTTAAGAAAGTAGAAGGCCTAAACCTTCCAAAAGTTGACGAAGAGTTTGCTAAGCTATTTGGTGTTGAAGAGGGCGGTGTTGACGCGCTTAAAGCAGAAGTTCGTAAGAACATGCAGCGTGAACTAAATCAAACGCTAAAAGCGCAAGTTAAAGAAGACGTTATTGCTAAGCTAGTTGAAGCTAACGAGATTGATATTCCTCAAGCGCTTATCGATCAAGAAGTGAACGCACTTCGCGAGCAAGCTAAACAACGTTTCAGCCAACAAGGCGGTGGTCAGAACCTTCCAGACCTACCTGCTGAATTGTTTACTGACAACGCTAAACGTCGCGTATCTATTGGCCTTCTTCTAGGTGAAGTGATCAAGCAGAACGAACTTAAAGCAGACGAAGCTAAAGTTAACGAGATGATCGAAACTGCTGCTTCAGCGTATGAAGATCCGCAAGAAGTTGTTGATTACTACAACAACAACCAAGAGCTTATGCAACAAATGCAAAACGTTGCACTAGAAGAACAAGCTATTGAGTGGGTTCTTGAGCAAGCAAAAGTTACCGAAGTAACTAAAGCTTTTGACGAGGTTATGAACAAACAGGCGTAATTTTTTACTGTCTGATTGACATTACTTGTCAGCAACTGCTTAAATGCTCGGAGCCTTCCGAGCATTTTTGTTTTTAACGCTAGATAATCAAGGTAGCTATGACTAATACCCCGTTTGACCCAATGAATGCACTTGTTCCTATGGTTGTTGAGCAAACCTCTAAAGGTGAGCGCTCATACGACATTTATTCTCGCCTATTGAAAGAAAACGTAATTTTCTTGGTAGGACAAGTTGAAGATCACATGGCCAACCTCATCGTTGCTCAAATGTTGTTCTTAGAAGCTGAAAACCCAGAGAAAGATATTTTCTTATACATTAACTCCCCAGGCGGTTCGGTAACTGCTGGCATGGCAATTTACGATACGATGAAGTTTATCAAGCCAGACGTGAGTACAGTATGTATGGGCCAAGCTGCAAGCATGGGCGCATTTCTACTATCTGCAGGAGCAAAAGGTAAGCGCTACTGTCTACCTAACTCGCGCGTAATGATTCACCAACCGCTTGGTGGCTTCCAAGGTCAGGCATCTGATTTTGAAATACACGCGAAAGAGATTCTGTCTATTAAAGAGAAATTGAATCGCCTTATGGCGGACCATACTGGTCAAGACTATGAAAAAGTCGCGCGTGACACAGACCGTGATAACTTCTTGAGTGCAACTGAGGCAAAAGAATATGGCCTTGTTGACCAAGTTTTAGCAAATCGATCTGACGTAGCCGCAACTAAGTAGTATAGTTATAGTAGACCTGAGCCAGTGCATAGCACGTTTTGGTTTTCGGCTCAGGCAAGGCAGAGGCAAAAGTAATGAGTGATAAGCAAAGCGGTGACGGTGATAACAAGCTACTGTACTGTTCGTTTTGTGGCAAAAGCCAACACGAAGTAAGAAAGTTAATAGCAGGCCCGTCGGTTTTCATTTGCGACGAGTGTGTTGAGTTATGTAACGATATCATTCGCGAAGAAATTAAGGAAATCGCGCCTAAGCAAAAGCAGGACGCTTTACCTAAACCAAGTGAAATTCACGCTCACCTAGACGATTACGTTATTGGGCAAGAACATGCAAAGAAGGTATTATCAGTAGCGGTGTATAACCACTACAAGCGCTTGCGCAATGGCGATGTTCACGAAGGCGTAGAACTTGGCAAAAGTAATATTTTGTTAATAGGACCTACTGGTAGTGGTAAAACGCTGCTAGCGGAAACCCTAGCGCGTTTACTCGACGTTCCATTTACCATGGCTGACGCAACCACGCTAACTGAAGCTGGCTACGTGGGCGAAGATGTTGAGAACATCATCCAAAAGTTACTGCAGAAGTGCGACTATGACGTTGAGAAAGCGCAGCGCGGAATTGTTTACATAGATGAAATCGATAAGATTTCTCGTAAGTCAGACAATCCATCTATTACTCGAGATGTATCGGGTGAAGGTGTTCAGCAAGCACTGCTTAAGTTAATCGAAGGTACGGTTGCGTCTGTTCCTCCGCAGGGTGGGCGTAAACATCCACAGCAGGAATTCTTGCAGGTTGATACCTCTAAGATATTGTTCATCTGTGGTGGTGCGTTTGCTGGTCTTGATAAAGTTATTGAGCAACGCGCACAAAAAGACACGGGTATTGGATTTGGTGCTACGGTTAAGTCGAAAGACAATAGCAAACAAATCAGTGAACTGTTTAAGCAAGTTGAGCCTGAAGACTTAGTGAAATATGGTTTGATACCAGAGTTCATTGGTCGTCTACCGGTTGTAACAAGCCTCGAAGAGTTGAATGAAGAAGCATTAATTCAAATTTTACGCGAGCCAAAGAATGCAATCACCAAGCAATATGGTGCACTGTTCTCAATGGAAGATGTAGAGCTAGAGTTCCGTGACGATGCACTTAATGCTATTGCTAAAAAGGCAATGGATCGTAAGACAGGTGCACGTGGTCTTCGCTCAATCGTTGAAGCGGTTTTGCTTGATACTATGTACGACCTTCCTTCAATGGAAGACGTGAGCAAAGTTGTTATTGATGAAACCGTTATTCGCGGTGAATCAAAACCTATCTTGATTTACGACAGCAATGAAAAGAAAGCCGCCTCTGAATAGTCGCTGTTTTCTATAAAAAAAGGTCCTCCGGGACCTTTTTTGTTTTTAGCGTGAAATACATATAATTTTTTGATTATCGAGTTGCTTGCCCGTTCGCTTACCTTGAAGCGGACGATATTTAAGCAATTAATGCGTCTCATGCTATCCTTTCTACTAGATTTTTGAGTTTACTGTTGCCATTCAAAGCAAAATCGATAATGGTTATATTAAGGTCAATAGGCCCTAGAGCAGGGAAGGTAAGGTTAAGGAATTAACGCACTTTAATAAGTTTCGATTGAACTTTGCTCTTGCATCCCCATATAAAAATGACATTTCAAACTAATTGAGAACAAGTATGACAGTTGAGCGTGAAAATCGCATTGAAATTCCTGTGCTTGCCTTGCGGGACGTGGTTGTTTACCCGCATATGGTCATACCCCTATTTGTTGGGCGTGAGAAATCAATTCGTTGTCTAGAAGCGGCAATGGATAATGACAAACAAATTTTTCTAGTAGCACAAAAAGACGCTGGCGTAGATGAGCCTGAAGCGGACGACATCTATACCGTCGGTACTATTGCTACTATTCTTCAACTTCTGAAACTACCTGACGGTACGGTGAAAGTGCTGGTAGAAGGTAGTGTACGCGGCGAAATTGAAAGCTATAAGCAATCAGAGCCGTTCTTTGTTGCTAATGTAGACAAACTAACTGATGAAGAGATTGATGAGAGCGAACAAGAAGTCTTGATTCGCTCAGCAGTTTCGCAGTTTGAAGGTTACGTGAAACTGAATAAGAAAATTCCACCAGAAGTGCTTACGTCACTAAATGGTATTGAAGACGCGGCCCGCTTGGCAGACACCATGGCTGCCCATATGCCACTTAAGCTTACTGAAAAGCAAAAAGTGTTAGAGATGCAGGGCGTTAATGAGCGTCTTGAATATCTGATGGCGCTGATGGAAGGCGAAATTGATTTGCTGCAGGTCGAAAAGAAAATTCGTACCCGCGTTAAAAAGCAAATGGAAAAGAGCCAGCGCGAGTACTACTTGAATGAGCAGATGAAGGCTATTCAGAAAGAGTTGGGTGAACTGGATGACGCACCTGACGAATTTGAAGCGTTATCTAAAAAGATAGCAGACGCTAAAATGCCTAAAGAAGCGGAAGATAAAGCGAAAGCTGAACTTCAAAAGCTTAAGATGATGTCACCAATGTCTGCAGAAGCTACCGTACTTCGAAGCTACATTGAATGGCTGACTAACGTGCCGTGGAACAAGCGCTCGCCGGTGAAGAAAGATCTTTCCCGCGCAGAAGGTGTGCTTAACGAAGACCACTACGGCCTTGAGAAAGTGAAAGAGCGCATTCTTGAGTATTTAGCCGTTCAGCAGCGTGTTAAGAAGCTAAAAGGCCCAATTCTGTGTCTTGTTGGCCCTCCAGGTGTAGGTAAAACTTCACTAGGCCAGTCAATTGCTAAAGCGACAGGTCGCAAATATGTGCGTATGGCACTAGGTGGCGTGCGTGACGAAGCTGAAATCCGTGGTCACCGTCGTACTTACATTGGTTCATTGCCAGGTAAGCTAGTTCAAAAAATGGCGAAAGTAGGGGTTAAAAACCCGCTCTTCCTACTTGATGAAATCGATAAGATGTCATCAGATATGCGAGGCGACCCAGCGTCAGCGCTGCTTGAAGTACTAGATCCAGAGCAAAACAATAGCTTTAGTGATCATTATCTGGAAGTCGACTACGACCTGTCCGACGTTATGTTCGTAGCCACCTCTAACAGCATGAATATTCCAGGCCCGTTACTTGACCGTATGGAAGTGATTCGTCTATCTGGCTACACAGAAGATGAAAAACTCAACATTGCAAAGAACCATTTAATTGGTAAGCAAATGGAACGCAATGGGCTTAAAGCGAAGGAGTTGGAAATTACCGATTCTGCCGTTATCGGTATGATTCGATACTATACCCGTGAAGCCGGGGTTCGTAGCTTAGAGCGCGAAGTATCGAAGGTATGCCGTAAAGCCGTGAAAGATATTTTGCTTAAGAAAAGCAAAGACAAAGTAGTCGTAACACAGGATAACCTTAAGGACTATCTTGGCGTTCAACGCTTTGACTACGGTAAAGCCGATAAAGACAATCAAATTGGCCAAGTTACAGGACTTGCTTGGACGCAGGTAGGTGGTGACTTACTGACCATTGAAACAACGTCGGTTCCGGGCAAAGGCAAAATGACATCAACGGGTTCGTTAGGTGATGTCATGCAAGAGTCTATTAAGGCTGCTATGACGGTGGTAAGAAGTCGTGCAGAAAAGCTTCGCATAAACGATGACTTCTATGAGAAACGTGATATTCACGTGCACGTACCTGAAGGTGCTACGCCGAAAGATGGCCCTAGCGCAGGTATTGCAATGTGCACTGCACTTGTCTCGTCACTTACGGGTAACCCTGTGAAGTGCGATGTAGCCATGACCGGTGAAATCACCCTACGTGGTGAGGTGCTTGCTATTGGTGGACTTAAAGAAAAGCTACTAGCAGCACATCGAGGCGGCATTAAAACTGTCGTTATTCCAAAAGATAACGAACGTGATCTGGAAGAAATACCAGATAACGTGAAAAAAGATTTATCAATTCACCCAGTTAAATGGATTGATGAAGTGCTTGATATTGCGCTTCAAGAGCCTGTTGAAAGCTTTGAAGTGGTTAAAAAATAACAGAATGTCTAAGCTGTACCCCTTTATTTTAAAGGCGTACAGCCACATTTTTTCTATAAATTTGCAATAATTGATTAAAAAGTGCGCATTAGGCAAAAGAAAAGCCCATTTTTTTAAAAATAGGGCTTTCATGTCGCAAAAGTTGTGTTACCTTTAAGTGGTATTCGCTTGAAGCCTTGCCACAAAAGGGATTGCAGCGATTCATTTAAAAAGTTAATTATTTGTGACTGAAGCTTGATGTTAACAATCAAGCTTGCTATAACGTCCAAGCAAAATCGTTTTGGACAAACAGTATAATAACAATCGAAGGGGATCTAATTGTGAACAAGTCTCAACTTATCGACCAAATCGCTGCTGGTGCAGACATTTCTAAAGCAGCTGCTGGCCGCGCTCTTGACGCATTCACTGACTCAGTAACTGCGGCGCTTAAAGACGGCGACCAAGTTGCACTAGTAGGCTTTGGTACTTTCTCAGTTCGCGAACGTTCAGCTCGCAGTGGCCGTAACCCACAAACTGGTGAGACTATTCAGATTTCAGCAGCGAAAGTTCCATCTTTCAAAGCTGGTAAAGCACTGAAAGACGCTTGTAACTAAGCAAAAAAATTATAGAAAAAGGCGATGGCTAGTCCATCGCCTTTTTTATTTCTAAAACAAAGAATTCAATATTGGGGTCAGAGTAATGACTCTGACCCCAATATTTTAAGAGTGGAAATAACCCGTTGAGGCATGCCGAGTTTTTTTCATGCCTACGCAGTATCTGGACTTAACGAAAGACAACACAAATAGTGTGTTTTGGCGTTTATATTCGGCGGCATTGGGTTATAATCAGCGCTTATTTTACCTCGCATTCACTAACTTGTGATGTTTTGAGGTAACGGTAGTAAGCAACGGAGTTGAAGAACAATCATGCTAGAAAGAATCAGAGAAGGTTCTCAAGGCCCATGGGCGATGGCGATTATCGCGCTTATCGTTTTAAGTTTCGTATTCGCAGGTGTAGGTAGCTACCTAACATCATCAGGTACTACTGCAGTAGCTACTGTAAACGGCGAAGAAATTTCGGCACAAGAACTAGAGCGTGCATATCAAAATCAGCGTGCACAAATGGAGTCACAATACGGCGAAAGCATCGCACAGCTTTTCTCTAGTGAGCAATACCTTGCAGATTTTAGAAGAAATGTATTGGACAGGCTGATTGCTGAAAAACTAATTCAGCAACAAGCGGCAGACATGGGTTTACGTGTAAGTGACGAGCAAATTCGCGAAACCATAGTACAAATGCCTGAGTTCCAGTTTGGTGGTCAGTTTGATAACGAACGTTTTCAAGCCATTCTTCGTCAAAACGGTTTTCAAGTAGCCGATTTCCGTGACTATCTGCGCGTTCAAATGACACAAAACCAGTTGGCTGCAGCGCTAACGAATTCTTCATTTGCGTTGGACGGTGAAGTACAGCAAGCGAATGCGCTACAGCGCCAAACTCGTGATGCGAAATACGTGCTAGTGAGCTCTGATGAATTTGCCGGCTCAATAGAAGTGACAGATGCGGATATAGAAGCTTTTTACAACAACAATATTGCCTCTTTCGATACGGACGAACAGGTCAAGCTTGCTTATGTGAAACTAAGTGTTGAAGACTTAAAAGGTCGCGTTTCTGTCGAAGAAGAAGCGGTTCGCACGTATTACGAAAATAACCTAGGAAGCTACGGCAAAGAAGAAGAGCGCCGTGTTTCTCATATTCTTATCGAAGCAGGTGATGATAAGGATGCTGCGAAAGCAAAAGCAGAATCATTAAAAGCAGAACTCGACAACGGTGCAGACTTTGCGGCCCTTGCTGAAGCAAATTCTGATGATACGTTCTCTGCTGAAAATGGCGGTGATCTAGATTTCATTACGCCAGAAATGATGGACCCAGCGTTTGATGAAGCAGCTTTTGCTTTACAAAATGTTGGCGATGTATCCGACGTAGTTGAAACCGAGTTTGGTTTTCACATCATCAAGTTGACAGACTTAAAAGAAGCACAAGTTAAATCTTTCGATGAAGTAGCGGGTGAGATACGCGATACGCTACTTTATGACGCGGCAATGGAAAAGTACTTTGAGCTTCAAAATACGTTAGCTGAAATTGCCTTTGAAGTACCTGACACGCTTGAAGACGCGGCTAATGCTGTAGATCTTCCTATACAAGAGTCTGTTCTTTTCAGTCGTAATACGGCACCTGCCGAACTAAGCTTCCCTGGCTTGCTAGATGTTGCTTTCTCTTCAGAGCTAGTTGAAGAAGGCCTAAACAGCGATATCATTGAGCTAGATGATGAAACGGTAGTAGTTGCGCGCGTTATTGAGCATGAACCTCAACGTACTCAGTCGCTAGATGAAGTTCGCGAAGGAATTGAAGCATCAGTAAAAGCGGAAAAAGCGAAAGAAGCTGCAGAAGCTTGGGCGTTTGATATCGCACAAAAAGTACGTGCCGGAGAAAGCGTTGAAAGTGAGCTAGCTGAAAAGTCTGTGTCTTGGGAAACAGCAGCTGCTGTTCCAAGAGCTGGCGGTACACTTGCACGTGCATTAGTTGACACGCTTTTCTCTCTTGCCCTTGAAGGCGAAGATAAAGTTGATGTTGCAACAACGGTAAACGGTGACGTTGCTGTTGTTATGCTTGAAAACGTTAACGCAGCACCAGAGCTTGAGAATGAGTTGGGTGAAAGCCTGAAGCAGCGTCTTGCTCAGGTACAAGGCCAGCGCGTTTATCAACAATATATTGATGCGCTTCGCGCAAATGCAGAAGTGACTATCTCACAGACCTTATAAGCACTGCTGCGTAAAAGCTGTCGCTGTAACTAGCAGTGACACCGGTAAATACTAAAAAGCCAGCCTCTTTCATAGATGCTGGCTTTTTTTATACAACACAGTGGTTGAGTGCTTGTTTGAAGTGCGTTAGTTCGTTAAGAACAGCATTAGTGTATAAAATGCCGCAATAACACCCGATAACACGAAAATGTACAGAAACCCTTGCTTGCCTTGCTCCAGAGTGTATTTATTGGCTTGTAAATAGCCAAACCAGAGTAGTGACAAAATAAGGGGTATTAAAACAATGATTTTTAACACAGTAATGCCTTTCTTTAAGTTATGTTCTAGTTATAACAACGCGCGTTGATTTAGACAAATCTTAACGAGCCAGTCCTAGTCGCCAGCTCACCCATTGTCGCCTTCCTTGTTGTCATCCTTTATTATTTTTAGCTTTAGGTTACCTTGTCCGCTGTCATGGCATTGTCGTAAATCTGTTATTGCCGTGTCACTTTACATTTGTGTAATAGACTCACGTTTCATAAAGGTTTCTTATGCATGTCAATTCAGCCTTTACCTTCCATAGCGCCCGCTCGCAGTATTTATTTTGCCGAAGTGCTTATGGCAAGAGCGTCGATTACCCCACAGGACGCTGGTTGCCAAAGTTACCTGATATACAAGCTCGAAAAGCTCGGTTTCGTATGTGAGAAACATTCAATAAATGGTGTAAGTAACCTTGTCGCTAGGTGGGGGCAGGGCCCTGTTCAATTTGCATTTAGCGGTCATACTGATGTTGTGCCCCCAGGTCCTCTTGATAAGTGGAAGTCACCGCCTTTTAGTCCTGTAATTAGCAAAAATAAATTATATGGACGTGGTGCTGCCGATATGAAAACAGGCATCGCAGCCATGCTAGCGGCAACAGAGCGAACCATTGCCTCGTTAGATAAGGAAAAGGTCTCTTTCTGGTGGCTAATTACCAGTGATGAAGAAGGGGAGGCAGAGTGGGGCTCTAAATGGATAGCTGAATATTTGGCATCTAAAAATGTCCAGCTTGATATGTGCCTAGTAGGTGAACCTTCTGCATCTGCATCAACCGGCGATACGATTAAGATTGGACGCAGAGGCTCACTTTCCGGCACTATTCATATTGCAGGAAAGCAAGGTCACGTGGCCTATCCAAAGGCAGCGGTAAATGCTATCCACAAAGCGAGTAACGTGATTAATGCGCTAACACAGTACCCGTTTGATAAGGGGAGTGATGATTTCCCTGGTACTACGCTTCAAATAACACATATGGACACGGGAAGCTTCACTGATAACATAGTGCCTGGTGCTGTTCGTATAGAGTTTAATGTCAGATATTCGTGGCAGTTTAATCAAAACAGTTTATCGGTATTGCTGCGCAGTATTATCAATAGCGTTGATACAAGAGCCGAAGTCAGCTTTTCAAGACACTGTGAAGCTTACTTGAGCAAGCCTAACAGTAATGCGGAGCACTGCCTAATTGCCTGCGTAGAAAAAGCGATAAAGGGCGCTACAGGTCGTTACCCTGTTATCAGTACATCTGGTGGTACTTCTGACGGGCGTTTCTTTGCTAGTGAGCACACACAAGTGGTTGAAGTGGGTGTGCCGAATACCACCATTCACCAAATAAACGAACACATTCATGTGTCTGATTTGCTCACGCTTGAAGATATTTATACCGACATTCTTAAGTATGTTGGCAAGCGATAACGACTTCTGAAATTTCCAGTAAAGTGGAAAGCCGTAGAATGAGAACGGGAGCGTTTGTCAGACGCTCCCCCTCCCTTCGTTTAGGCTGTGGCTTTAAGCTGAATATCGGTTAAATAGCGTTTGCGCTTTTTCTCAGTAAGCGTTTGCATATCAACCACCACCAGTCCGTCGATACAGTCGTTAAAATCTGGGTCGACATTAAAACCTAAAAATGCCACCCCGCCGTCTTTAGCCACTTCAGAATACTGCTTATACAGCGTTGGTACGTTTACGCCCATGTTAGCCAGTAAATGCTTTAGCTGCGTAAATTCTGTCTTGTAATCGTTACCTGTAAATTGATGTAACGCGTCGTTCGCCATTTGATAAGGTCGCTTGCAGGTCGCTTCGCCAAACTTGGCAGGGAAGTACGTGGAATAGAATTGTACCAATAAATCTTTAGCGGGTTCAGGGTAGGCATTACTGAGTGACACCGCACCAAACAGATAGCGATACTTTGGGTAACGGCTTAAAAATGCCCCGATACCAAACCACAAATAATCTAAACTACGCTTTCCCCAATAGCGAGGCTGGACAAAGCTTCGCCCAAGCTCTAAGCCTTCTTTGAAGAGTTTATCGTTGTCCTTACCGTAATTAAATAAGGTCGCAGAGTAGAGCCCGGTAGGGTGGTCTGGCGCTGTCAAAAGCTCAGCATCGCCAAAGCGGTAGGCACCCACAATTTCTAAATCGTTGTCATCCCAAAGTACAAGGTGATAATAGTGGGAGTCGTACTGATCGATGTCTCTACGCTTGTTGGTACCTTCGCCCACGGCTCGAAACGCCACTTCGCGCAGGCGGCCAATCTCTCGCATAATCGGTGAACAGCTTTTGTGTTGGTATAGGTAAATAGATTTTCCGTCGCCAGTTTCACCTAAATGTTCGCAGTCTCGCATAGCGCGGGCCAGTTCTTTTCTGTCTTCTGGCATGGCAATGGAAGCCTGTGTTTCAAATACGCCTTTCTTGTTACTGCCAATGCGATACAAGTGGCGCTTAAACAGCTTTACCTGTTCTTTTAGCGGTATATTGGTTTGCTGGTACGCTTCAAACGGAATAGGTTCACCAATGCGCATAGGTAAATGCTTCTTACGCTGTTTGAACATCTCTTTCACGAGCAGCGCGGTGGCTAATGGCTTGTATACCATGGACACGCCGTAAAAGAGTGGGCTATTTTTCGCGTCTATATAAACCGGCAATATCGGCGACTTTGCCTGCCTTGCAATGCGTAAAAAACCTGTGTGCCATCTGGTGTCGCGAACACCTTGTGGGCGTAATCGAGAAACTTCACCGGCAGGAAAAATCAGTATGGCGCCGTCGCTGTTAAGGTGTTTTTGAATTGCCGATAAATGCTGTTTTGGTGTGCCTCCCTGCATATTGTTTACAGGTAACAGCATATCGTGAAGCGGTTCAATGGCCATAAGCATTTCATTGGCGACCACTTTCAAGTCGTGACGTACTTCACTAACCAGCTTTATAAGCGCAAGTGCGTCGAGTGAGCCAATCGGATGGTTAGCAATAATCACCACTCTACCTTCACTTGGAATGCGCTCTTTTTCTACATCGCGCGTGGAGTAGCTGATATTAAAATATTCCAGCACTTGCTCTACGAAATCGATATCTTCGTAATGCGGATAGGCTTCACCAAATTCAGTAATTTCACGTTCGTGAAGAAGGTGCCTTAAGACGAATGACAGCGACTTAAATAGAATGGGGTTGTTCGCTACTTGAGGATAATGCTTGTTCAGTACGTCATTTACAGTAAACATAGAACCTGTTTCTCTTCCGGTTTTGGCGAACAATAGCAGGGCAATGTGACGCTTTTCACACAGTTTCATGGCAGTTATTTGACAGTGTTAAAAAGTTGTAACTATGACCTGTTAACCTATGATATGAGGCACAGGTCAGCAGCCCCTAACCTTGATGGATGGGTTTGGAATTCACCTGTTGCTTGGTGAATTGCAAGAGTCAGGGGCCGTTACAGCCCCATTTGTGTAATGCCAGCTATGCCGCTTCTGAGCGAGAGGTTTTGGTTGTAATTGGTGTTACGGTGGCTGACTCTAGTGAATCAAGGTAATGAATAAGAGATAAGTTACCGTTCACGTCTTCTGACAGTGCACTGCAGTTTTCTATCCAGTCCCCATCATTAATGTAGTGAATGCCGTTTTCAAAGCTGCTTTCAGGGTGATGAATATGGCCACACACAACACCGTCGAGCCCCATTTCATCGGCGCGCCTGCAGCATGCTTCTCGATAACGGGCGATGGCTTCATTCGCTCCCTTAATGTGTTTTTTAATATAGCCCGCAAGTGACCAATATTCTCGCTTGCGCCACGCGCGTAGGCGATTGAACTCTCTATTTAGAAAAAGCAAAAGGTCGTAACCTTTATCGCCAATCCACGCATGGAATTTGCCCATAGTTACATCGCCATCGAACTGATCGCCATGTAAGACTAAATAACGCTTCCCTTTTGCTGTGGTGTGAACCAACTCTCGCTCTATTTCTATATCACCGAAGGCCATACCAGAATAAGACTGAATTGGTTCATCGTGGTTGCCGGGCAGGTACACCACACGGGTGCCGTCTTGGCTCATTTGCATGAATTTGTGCATGACTTGATTGTGCGCCTGTGGCCAGCGAAATTGCTTGGTCATTTGCCACATGTCAACGATATCTCCCACCAAATAGAGGGTGTCTACAGTGATGCTATTAAGAAAGGAAAGTAAGTATTCAGCTTTGCAGTCGCGATTTCCTAAATGGATATCAGAAAGCCAAAGTGTTCGATAGTGTGTCTTTTTCATAGCGGTTTCCCAAAGCGATGCCTTGGATCGTCACTATAGGTTTGCAAATTGACACTACCGTGACGCTTGCTTGACCATTGTGTTACAGCAACATAAATACGCGCTATAACTCCAACTTGTTCGACACTTCTAAAAGCTTATTCCGCATCCATACATTCACTAAATCCTCATCGGCGTGTTTGTGCCAGTACATGTGTACGGGGAGTGGGGGGACGTCAAATGGAAGGGGCAGAATTTCGATATCGAATTTATTACTGAATTGTTGGGCGAATCGCGTTGGCATGGTCAGCAAAAGATCGCATTGGCTCACTACGTTAACAGCGGCAAAGTAGTGTTCGCACTGCAACGCGATGTTGCGATGCAAATTGTGCTGAGCAAGGGCTAGATCTACTGTATCCAATTTAGAGTCTTTTAAAGACACAAGCGCATGCTGTGCAACTGAGTAGCTTTTGATACTCGGGTTATCTACGTAGCTATTGCTAGGCGCGCATACCACGACAAACGTTTCTTCGCAGATAAAATGAGAGCGAATGTCACGGCTGGTGGGAACTAACGCGTCAATTACGATATCAAGCTCTTTAGCGGCTAACGCGGGAGCAAGCTCGGGCCAGGTAACCTGTCTGCTATTCACCGTGATATTGGGAGTATGTTTAACAAGCTCAGGAATAAGCTCGGGAAAAAATATAGATTCTAAAATATCTCGTAAACCAAGGTTTATCTGACGAGATTTATCACTTATATCAAAGCTCACTTCGCCTTTTAACGTGCTTTCAAGGGTTTCTATTGATTTCACAACCGATGCAATAATGCCTTGGCAAAATGGGGTAGGCACGACTTGTCGTCCATGACGAATAAACAGCGGGTCATCAAATTTCTCTCGCAGACGACCTAAGGCGTGACTCACCGCAGGCTGAGTAATATGCAGTGCGTTGGCGGCTTTCGTAATACTGCCATGATCGTAGACCGCGCGCAGCACAACAAACAAATTTAGGTCTAATTTTCCATGCATATCATTTATGGGTTTCCATAATAAGGCATCATTTTTATTTATTATTAAACAGGGTACACTGGCTTAAATGTTAATAAAAGGTTTCTTTTATAGAGGCTTCTTTTGTAAGGGGCGTGTGCATGCAGGCATCTGTACTTACCGAGGTGTTGTTACCTCTAGCGTTGGCATTTGTTATGTTTGGTATGGGGCTAACGCTAACCCTTGCTGATTTTGCCCGACTACTTAAAGCACCTAAAGCCGTAATAACGGGTTTTATAGGGCAAATTATATTGCTGCCTCTGTTAGCGCTAGGACTGTGCTTTGTTTTTGGTCTACCCGATTATATTGCGGTTGGAGTCATGGTTTTAGCGGCATGCCCAGGCGGCACGACCAGTAATTTAATCAGCCACATCGCAAAAGCAAATCTGGCCCTTTCAGTAAGCTTAACCGCTATTTCTACCATCGCTTGTGTTTTCTCAACGCCCTTTATCATTCAATTTGCTCTTGATTACTTTGTAAAAGAAAACGCGCCAGACTTTTCTATTATTCAAACAGTGATCGGGCTGGTTGGTATATCAATTGTACCGGTTATTTTAGGCATGACCATTCGTCGCGTTAACAGCAGGTTTGCTACTAAAACTGAAAGCTTCTTCCGGCAGTTTTCCATGTACTTCATGTTGCTCATGATTGTGGGCGTGCTGGTTTCAGAAAGAAACAATTTAGCCGCGTCCTTTGAAAGCGCGTTTTTGGCTTGCTTAACGTTAAATTTATTATCGGTATTGTTAGGGCTCGGGCTTGCAAAGCTTTCAAACCTAGCATTTAAAGACTCGCTCACGCTGGCCATTGAAATAGGCGTGCAAAACGCGGCGCTTGCAATGCTGATATGTATTACCTTTTTAGATTCGCCTGATTACGCGATTGCACCTGGTGTATATGGCGTAGCAATGTACATCGGGCCAACACTATTGGCCCTGTGGGCAAAACGAAAAATGCGTAACGAACAGCCTTCAGCGCCGCTGCATAAGACGGGATCAGTTTGACTGATAAGGCGGTCAATTAGAGAGAATAGTGAAGTACTGATTAGCGCTTAGCACAATAAAGCGCAACTCAACATAAACGCCGATACGAGAATAATGAAACAAGAACAGTTAGGAAACACATCATGCGCGTATTGATTACCGGTGGCGCGACCGGCTTAGGTCAGGCCATTGCCCTTAAGTGGGCGGAAAAGTGGGCAGGCAAAGACGAGGGGTTAGATATTTGCATTGCCGATATTAACCAAGAAAGAGGCGATGAAACAGTAAATACGCTATCCGCCCAAGGTGCTAATGCGTTTTACATCCATTGCGATATAACCTCTGAAAATGATGTTCAAACGTTAGCGAACACCTTGGAAACTCGCTGGGGCGGTGTTGACACTGTGTTTAACAATGCGGGTGTTGCTTCTGGTGGCAGCCTTTTAGATGAGAGCATTGAGCAGTGGCAGTGGGTGTTTGATATTAATGTGTTAGGCATGGTGAGAGTCAATCGTGCCCTCTTACCGTTAATGCGAGAGCAAGGCGGTGGCTATTTCATTAATATTGCATCTCAAGCGGGGCTAACGCCTATTCCTTATATGGGAAGTTATAACGCGGTTAAAGCTGCAGTCGTGTCGTTTTCTGAAACCATGAAGTTGGAATTAGCACCTGACAATATTGACGTTAGTGTAGTTTGTCCAAGCTTCTTCAAAACGAATTTAGATGAGTCGATGCGAAGCAGCAACCCAGCGTCGCACAAAATGCTCAATAAGTTCTTTGCCAAAGCAGACATGACGAAAGAAGACGTGGCTGAGTCCATATTTCAGCAAGTCGATAAAAAGCAGTTTCTTATTCTTACCCATAAACTGGGTAAACGCGCTTTCCTGTTAAAGAAGCTGCTGCCAACCCAGCGTTATATCAAAAATATGCTCAATCAAACGAAGATGATGAAGCGTGCAATGGAAAAGCAAATTTAAAGCAAATTTAAAGCAAAATTAGGTAAAACGGAAACGCGCTCACCTGTGTTTGTCGCCAAGCTGTCCGAAGATAATTGTTGAGCTGCACTTGTGTTGGCACAAACCGAAAGCTTGGGGGCGTTGAGCAAAAGATTGTGAGTTAGCACTTTGAATAACTCCTTTGTAACAGAATTAAAAGAAGAATGAGATATGCAACAACAGGTCGTAGATAAAGCTGACAGCGTACGTGCAGGCGAAGAGCTAGACGTCAGCGCTGTACACAATTGGCTTAAGGAAAATATTAGTGCTTCCAGTCCATCATTGAAGGCCATGATACAAAGTAGCGATAGTTTGCCTCAAGTCACCCAGTATTCTGGGGGCGCTTCTAATTGGACGTACTGCTTGGACTATCAAGGCAGTAAACAAAACCAGAGCGAAAAAACGTCGTTAATTTTGCGTCGGGCACCAGCAGGTACTAAGGCAAAAGGGGCCCACGATATGGGGCGGGAGTTTCGATTACAGCATGCGTTAAAGCCTGTTTATCGCTATGTGCCAGAGATGCTTGGACTTTGTGAAGACGAGAGCGTTATAGGCACAGAGTTTTATGTAATGGAGAAGTTTACCGGCGTGATACCACGTAAGAACTTACCCAAAGGCTTAAACACGTCTGAGCAGCAAACCAAACAGCTCTGCACTAATGTACTTGATAGCTTAATCGAGCTTCATAAAGTGGATTATAAGAAAGCGGGGCTTGAGCACTTAGGTAAAGGTGCTGGCTACATAGAACGCCAAATAAGCGGGTGGGGCGAACGCTATAGTAAAGCAAAAACCTGGAATGTCCCCTCGGGTAAAAAAATAATGCGCTGGCTAGAAAACCACATGCCCGCTAATGAACGCATTTGTATTACCCACAATGACTTCCGATTCGACAACGTGGTGTTAAAGCCAGATAACTATACGCAAATTATCGGTGTGTTGGACTGGGAACTGGCGACCTTAGGCGACCCGCTTATGGACTTGGGTAATACCTTGGCGTATTGGGTACAAGCGGATGATGACTTTTTGGCCCAATCAACACGCCGCCAGCCTACTCATTTACCCGGTATGCTAACTCGAAAGCAGGTGGTTGCGTACTACTGCAAAGAGATGGAAATAGATGTAGATGATTTTACCTTTTACGAGGTATACGGGCTTTTCCGTTTAGCCGGTATTGCCCAGCAAATTTACTATCGATACCACCACAAGCAAACCAATAATCCAGCGTTTAAAAACTTTTGGATCTTCATTCATTACTTAATGTGGCGTTGTAATAAGGCCATAAAAGCATCAGGAAAACGATAATGACAACAAGACGCAATATTCTGATCACAGGCGCGAGTTCAGGTCTAGGCAAGGGAATGGCGATTGAGTTTGCCAAACAGGGGTGTAACTTAGCCCTATGCGCAAGACGCTTTGAGAATTTAGAAAAATTGAAAGACGAATTGCATTCAATTAACCCAAACATTGATGTGTATATTCGCTCGCTGGATGTCAATGATCACGATGCGGTTTTTGAAGTATTCGACGCATTCAAAGCCGACATGGGGACCCTTGATAGAGTCATTGTGAACGCAGGAATGGGCAAGGGTGCGTCTATTGGAACAGGGTATTTCCACGCTAATAAGCAAACGGCGGTGACTAACTTTGTGTCGGCGCTAGCACAATGTGAAGCGGCAATGGCTATCTTTAGGGCGCAAAATAGTGGTCATCTTGTGACGATTTCATCTATAAGCGCGGTGCGCGGCTTTAGGCGCGCCATGACTGTATACGCAGCAACAAAAGCAGGGCTTACATCAATGACCGAAGGCATTCGAATGGATGTAATGAATACGCCGATTAACGTCACCTGTATTCACCCCGGTTTTATTCGCAGCGAAATAAACGAAAAGGTGGAAAAAGTACCGTTTATTGTTGATACAGATGTGGGCTGTCGCGCGATGGTCAATGCAATCAACAAGGAAAAAGCGAATGCGTTTGTACCAAGCTGGCCGTGGGCCATCCTTCACTGGATCATGCGTATTGCACCGGCAAGCTCAATAAGGAAGATGAGCTGATAAGCGGATAGCTGGGGGAGGAACACACCGCAAAGACTTTTTATCTAGTGACAAAGCTCGCCTAGTGGTGGGCTTTATGCCTTTAAGTCTAAATTTGAAATCAGTAACCCATGCTAATTAGCGTCGATTACAGATACAAAAAAAGCGCCGAAGGGCGCTTTTTTAACTACTAATCGTAAAGATTAACCTAGTGCTTTGATTTGTGCAGCTAGACGGCTCTTATGACGAGCAGCTTTGTTCTTGTGAATCAAGCCTTTAGTAGCCATTCTGTCAAGTACTGGAGTAGCAGCAGTAAGTGCAGCTTGTGCCGCTTCTTTGTCACCGCTTGCAATTGCAGCGATAACTTTCTTGATGCTTGTACGAGTCATTGAACGACGGCTAGCGTTGTGCTGACGACGCTTTTCGGCTTGGATTGCACGCTTCTTAGCAGACTTAATGTTAGCCAAGGTGTAACTCCCAAAATAAATTCATGTCAAAAACGAGGGTGCGGATTGTGCCTACCAAACGCCCAAATGTCAAACGATTTAAAACTTAAATCGTTCCGCGTTAAAACGCGCAAGCTATTGAACACAAAGTATGCTCAACACGTTGCACATTCTTTGCGACATTTCTCTGCGACATTTTTTGAAAGAGATTCGTGGTGATATTCTTTCAAGACATTTTAGCGATAGACATGCATAAACGACAGCACCCCATACCGGGCGCGGATTATAACAAGAAAGTTGTTAAAGATGCACAACTATTTTGAAGAAATCGTTTCGCCTGCGATAGCCTTTAGTTATTATGGCTCGCTTGCAACCCAGCGTTGCCACTTTGCGGTTAGCAGACGCCTTTGACTATCTTTCAATTGGCTGATGCTATTCAGCCTATTCTTTATCTCTTATTGGAAGTGTGACGTGTCACGGAAGTTAATAAAATCTGGTCTTATCGTCAGTATTATGACCCTGGTCTCGCGAGTATTAGGCCTGGTACGTGATGTTGTTGTTGCCAAGCTTATGGGCGATGGGGCAGCCGCTGACGTATTTTTCTTTGCTAACAAAATTCCTAATTTTCTTCGTCGTCTATTCGCTGAAGGCGCATTTGCGCAAGCGTTTATTCCAGTATTAACCGAAGTGCACGAGAACGACGATAAAAAGCAGCTTAGAGAGTTCGTTGCAAAAGTCAGCGGTACATTAGGCGCCATTGTTTTTGTGGTTTCTATTATAGGAGTAATAGCATCTCCTGTTTTGGCCGCTTTATTCGGAACAGGGTGGTTCGTGGCGTGGCTGGAAGGAGACGAGGCGGGAGATAAGTTTGTGCTCGCCTCGACCATGTTAAAAATTACCTTTCCTTATTTAGCGTTTATCTCTCTGACTGGGTTGGCAGGGGCGATACTCAATACGCTCAATAAGTTTGCGGTTGCTGCCTTCACCCCTGTTTTACTTAACGTATGCATTATTGCATGCGCAATATACTTAGCTCCTACGCTGGAGCAACCCGCATACGCGCTAGCGTGGGGCGTGTTTATCGGCGGTATTGTACAGTTCTTGTTTCAACTACCGTTTTTGTTCAAGGCAGGGCTTTTGGTAAAGCCAAAGTGGGGCTGGCATGACGAAAACGTGGTAAAAGTGCGCACTTTAATGATCCCTGCCTTGTTCGGTGTGTCAGTAGGGCAAATCAATTTGTTGTTTGATACCTTCATCGCCAGCTTTTTAGTTACCGGCTCAATAAGCTGGTTGTACTATTCTGACAGGCTGCTTGAATTTCCCTTAGGACTGTTCGGTATCGCTATCGCTACGGTCATTTTACCTACGCTTTCCCGAAACCACGTCAGTAATAACCCCAAAGCGTTTGCTGCGAATATCGATTGGGCGTTTCGCATGGTGTGTTTATTGGGCATTCCTGCGGCAGTGGGACTTGGCGTGATGGCAAGGCCTATTCTGACCGTTATTTTTCAGCGCGGCGCGTTTACCGCAGAAACCGCCATTATGGCGTCTTACTCGCTTACCGCGTACTCGTTTGGTTTGCTCAGCTTTATGCTGGTAAAAATTCTCGCTCCAGGATTTTACTCCCGCCAAGACACCAAGACGCCAGTGAAATTTGGTATTTGGTGTATGGTCGCAAACATGGTGTTTAACCTTATTTTAGCGATTCCGTTTGGTTATGTAGGGCTTGCTGTCGCTACCAGTATGTCAGCTACGCTTAACGCCGCGTTGCTTTATATTACGCTACATAGACAAGGTGTATTTGCGTTAAGCCGCACGTCGGTTCTGTTTATTGCCCGTGTGGTTATTGCAAGTGCAGCCATGGGCGGGCTTATTTATTATCGCGATAAAGGCTTAGGTTTCTTTGAATTGTCTCTTTCCGCCCAAATGTTAGAGGTAGGAATAACCATTTCGCTGTCGGTTATATTGTTCGTTAGCACCATGGTGGTGCTGGGCATGCGACCCAGGCATTTCAGAAGCGGCGGCGATTAGTATTCAATAGATGCGAAATAGAGCATGGAGTCAGAATGGCCCGTGTGCTTGGTATTGTGCTCGCGGTCGGCTATAATCGCGAGCTTTGATTTTCTAGCAGTTAAAAGGTAGTGGCTAACAGTGGAATTTATCCGCGGGCTAAACAATGTAAAACCGCACCATAAAGGGTGTGTGCTCACTATTGGCAAGTTCGACGGCGTACACCGTGGTCATCAAGCTGTGTTGGCTAACGTGCTTGAAAAAGCGAAATCGCTATCACTTCCTGCCACCGTAATGGTGTTCGAACCGCAGCCTGAAGAAGTCTTTATGCCTGATAAAGCACCAGCGCGTATAAGCCCTCTTCGCGAAAAGTACGAGTTGCTGCGACAACAAGGTGTCGACAGGCTGCTTGCTGTGCGATTTAACGCGGAGTTTGCTAAGCAAAGTGCCGATACCTTCGTCCACGATTTACTGGTGGACAAACTGGGTGTTAAATTTCTTGTTGTTGGCGACGATTTCCGTTTTGGCAATGGCCGCAAAGGGGATTTCGAAATGCTTGAGGCGGCAGGTCGCCAATACGGTTTCGAAGTAGTAAGCACCCATAGCTTTACCATGCATGCCCATCGAATAAGCTCTACCGCGGTGCGAGAAGCGTTGGCTGACAGCGACTTTGGTCTGTCTACTGAAATGCTAGGGCGCCCGTTTGCTATTCACGGTAGGGTGGTTCACGGCGAGAAAAAAGGTCGCACCATTGGTTTTCCCACCGCGAATGTCATGCTAAAACGCCAAAAAACGCCAATTCACGGCGTGTTCGCAGTGCGTGTCGACGTAGATGGAAAACACTATAACGGCGTTGCGAACATTGGTACCCGTCCTACTGTTAACGGGGTAAGAAACCAGTTAGAAGTCCATATTTTTGATTTGTCATCTGACCTTTACGGTAAGCCCATTACGGTGTTTCCGATGGCAAAAATAAGAGATGAAATTAAATTTGATTCTTTTGAGGCGTTGAAAGATCAAATTCAAGCAGATGCAGCACAAGCGCGTCTGTTATTAGCATAGTTAAACGTGATAAAGTCACGAAAAGTTTTTGCGCGTATCAGTTTTATTGAGCTCGATTTTTTTTAAACGTGGATCCTTGTTCGCGAAACGCGTAAGTAAGTCACTGTGCTAGAACATATAACGTCAGCCTTGCGCTAGTAAGAACGACAGACAGTTTTACGTTGAACCTTTTACATTCAGCGTTTTAATTTGAACATCGCAAAATGAATATCGCCTTCACAATGTGTTAGTGCATTGGGTGAAAATTAAGGTAACCGGATAATACAATTTTATGAGTGATTACAAAGCCACACTGAACCTTCCAGAAACTGCGTTCCCGATGCGCGGTAACCTTGCTCAGCGCGAGCCGAAAATGCTTAAAGACTGGCAGGAAAAAGGGGTATACAGCAAAATTCGTGAAGCGAAAAAAGGCAAAAAGCCATTTATTCTTCACGATGGCCCTCCTTATGCGAATGGCGATATTCACATTGGTCACGCGGTTAACAAAATTCTTAAAGACATTATTGTAAAGTCGAAAAACCTTTCTGATTTCGATTCTCCGTACGTTCCTGGGTGGGACTGTCACGGTTTGCCAATTGAATTGATGGTAGAAAAGAAAGTTGGTAAGCCAGGTAAGAAAGTTACTGCTGCCGAATTTCGTCAAAAGTGTCGCGAGTATGCGCAAAAGCAAATTGACGGCCAAATGGCTGACTTTAAACGCTTAGGTGTGTTTGGTGAATGGGATAACCCATACAAAACCATGGACTTCAAATCTGAAGCCGACATCATTCGCGCGCTAAGCAAAATTGTAGACTCGGGTCACTTAGAAAAGGGCTTCAAGCCTGTTCACTGGTGTACAGATTGTGGTTCGGCACTTGCTGAAGCAGAAGTTGAATACAAAGACAAAGTATCACCTGCTATCGACGTTAAGTTCCCAGTAGCTGATGTGGCTGCTATCGCAGAAGCGTTTGGTGTGTCTGAAGGTGATTTAACCACACACAAAGCAGGTGTAGTTATTTGGACTACCACACCGTGGACACTGCCGGCCAACCGTGCAATCAGCTTACACCCAGAGCTTACCTATGCGATTGTTGAAGTTCAACCTTCAAATGAATGGCTAGTGGTAGCGCAGGACCTGCTTGAAAGCTGCATGAACCGTTACGGCGTTGAAGATTTCCGTGAAGTGGCAACCTGTACTGGTGCTGCGCTTGATAAGCTTAAAGTTAATCACCCATTCTTAGACCTTGAAGTTCCGTTAATTCTAGGCGACCACGTTACTACTGAGTCTGGTACAGGTTGTGTACACACAGCGCCAGCCCATGGTGTTGACGACTTTAACGTGGGCAAGCAATACGATATCGAAGTGTACAATCCGGTAGGCAACAATGGCGTGTACCTTGAAAACACACCGCTGTTTGCAGGCCAGTTTGTTTTTAAAGCCAACGATGAAATTATCGAAACGGTTAAAGAGAAGGGTAACCTTGTCCTAAACGTAAAATACGAGCACAGCTACCCGCATTGCTGGCGCCACAAAACGCCAATCATTTTCCGCGCTACGCCTCAGTGGTTTGTAAGCATGGATAAAAAAGGCCTTCGCGCTGAATCACTTGAACAAATTAAGCAAACCAAATGGATCCCAGACTGGGGCCAAAACCGCATTGAGAAGATGGTTGAAGGTCGTCCAGACTGGTGTATCTCTCGTCAACGTACGTGGGGCGTACCTATTCCTTTGTATGTGCACAAACTTACTGGTGAAATCCACCCAGAGTCTGCGGCGTTAATGGAAAAGGTGGCACTGGAAGTTGAAGCTAAAGGCATTCAAGCGTGGTGGGATCTTGACGATGCTGCTCTACTTGGTGGCGAATTAGACAACTATGAAAAAGTGACCGATACCCTAGACGTCTGGTTTGACTCAGGCGTGACGCATTACTTCGTTGTCGACCGTCGCGATGACATTCCGGCCTCTGCCGATTTATACCTTGAAGGTTCTGACCAGCATCGCGGTTGGTTTATGTCTTCGCTTATGTCATCAACTGCCATGCACGGTCACGCGCCTTATAAAGAAGTGCTAACACACGGCTTTACGGTAGATGCCCACGGCAGAAAAATGTCTAAGTCGGTAGGTAACGTTGTGGCACCTCAGGAAGTGACTAACAAATTAGGCGCAGACATCCTTCGTCTATGGGTGGCATCTACTGATTATCGCGGTGAAATTGCGGTATCGGATGAAATTTTAAAGCGTGCTGCAGATGGCTATCGCCGCGTACGTAACACCGCACGTTTCTTGCTTGCGAACCTGAATGGTTTCGCTGTTGAAGATGCGGTTGCAGAAGAAGATATGGTCGCGCTAGACCGCTGGATTGTTGCTCGTGCTAAGTCACTGCAAGAAGAGCTTATCGAAGCGTATGACAACTACGACTTGCTGGTAGTGTCACAGAAGCTTACGCACTTCTGTTCAATCGAGCTGGGCTCATTCTACTTAGACGTGATTAAAGACCGCCAGTACACCGCTAAAGCAGATGGGCTAGCCCGTCGCTCGTGCCAAACGGCCATGTATCATATCATCGAAGCACTGGTTCGCTGGATGGCGCCTATTACCAGCTTTACTGCACAAGAGATTTGGGAAACGTTACCAGGCGAGCGCAGTGAGTTTGTATTTACTGAAACCTGGTACGAAGGTTTTAACAACTTCACGCAAAGCGATACGTTTAATGATGCCCTATGGCATCAAGTGCTAAGCGTAAAAGACGCGGCAAACCAAGCGATGGAACAGGCGCGTAAAGATGGCGAGCTAGGTGGCTCTCTAGAAGCGAGCATTTCGCTTTATGCTACCGAGTCGTTGTACAATGTACTTGCAAAGCTTGAAGACGAGCTACGTTTCGTACTCATTACATCAGGCGTTTCGCTAACTAAGGTTGACAGTGCACCGTCTGAAGCAAAAGCCACAGACGTTGAAGGTCTATGGTTGAGCGTTAATAAAGCAAGCGGTGAAAAGTGCGTACGCTGCTGGCATCACCGTGAAGATGTAGGCTCACATGAAGGTCACGAAGAACTGTGTGGTCGCTGTGTGACAAACATTGACGGTGATGGAGAAGAACGCCACTATGCTTAAGCTTTTTCGCGAAACTGGCTTGCGTTTCTTATGGATAAGCGCGATTGCGTTTATCCTCGACCAATGGAGTAAGTATACGGTTATCGATAGCATGTCACTGTATCAGTCGATACAGGTACTGCCGTTTTTTAACTTTACTTACGTGCACAATTACGGCGCCGCATTTAGCTTTCTAGAAAGCGCAGGTGGCTGGCAGCGCTGGTTCTTCACTGCCATTGCTGTCGTGGTAAGTGTAGTGATTTTGTGGTGGCTGAAGCAGTCACCCCGTTCGCAAAAAATGCTGCCGATTGCATTTTCCTTTATTCTAGGCGGCGCCTTGGGTAACGTTTACGACCGATTAGTCCACGGTTATGTCATCGACTTTTTAGATTTTTACGTAAACAATTACCACTGGCCTGCGTTTAACATTGCTGACAGCGCAATATTTATCGGCGCGGCTTTGCTGATTATCGACATGTTTAAGAATGGCGATAAAAAAAGTGAAGGGAACGGTGCAGATGCGAACGCAAGTGCCGCAGGCAATAGCGAAACCATTAAGTAGTATTCGGAAAAGTTATGACAGATTCATTAGTAATTGGCGCTGATAGCGAAGTTATTCTTCATTTTGATTTAAAGCTAGAAGATGGCTCTGCCGCCGACAGCACTCGCGTAAACAATAAGCCTGCTAAAATGGTAATGGGTGACGGTAGCTTAACGCCTAACTTTGAAGCGTGTTTACTTGGGCTTAAAAAAGGTGATAAAAAAGCGTTTACGTTAGCGGCGAATGACGCATTCGGTGAGCCTAATCCGAACAATATTCACTATATGGATAGAAGTCGTTTTGGCGCTGATTTAAAGATTGAAGAAGGCATGATTTTAGCGTTTGCTCAACCAGACGGTTCGGAAATTCCGGGTATTATTCGAAGCGCTGCTGGAGACTCTGTAACGGTAGACTTCAACCATCCGCTAGCAGGGCAAACGGTAATCTTTGACGTTGAAATTATTGATGTTAAACCTGGCGTGTCAGCACAAGGTGGAAACTAGTTATGCAAATTCATTTAGCTAACCCTCGTGGCTTCTGTGCCGGCGTTGATAGAGCTATCACCATCGTTGAACGCGCGCTCGAAATGTTTGAGCCGCCCATTTATGTGCGCCACGAAGTGGTACACAATAAATTTGTGGTAGATGGGCTACGTGAGCGTGGGGCGTTATTTGTGGATGAACTTCACGAAGTACCAGACGACAGCATAGTAATATTTTCTGCCCATGGTGTATCGCAAGCGGTAAGAAAAGAAGCAGAAAGTCGAGGTCTTAAGGTGTTTGACGCCACGTGCCCCTTAGTGACGAAAGTACATATGGAAGTTACCCGCGCTAGCAAAACAGGTACTGAATGTATCTTGATTGGTCATGCTGGTCACCCAGAAGTTGAGGGTACCATGGGCCAGTACAGCAATGCAGAAGGCGGAATTTATCTGGTTGAATCTGAAGCGGATGTGGCAACGCTTGAAGTTAAAGATCCGACCAACCTTTATTACTGTAGCCAAACTACGCTGTCTGTTGATGATACCGCCGATGTTATTGATGCACTTCGCGCTAAGTTCCCCAAAATCAATGGTCCGAGAAAAGACGACATTTGCTATGCCACGCAGAATCGCCAAGACGCGGTGCGCGACCTAGCCCAAGATTGTCAGGTTTTACTGGTTGTTGGTGCACAGAATAGCTCGAACTCGAACCGTCTTCGCGAGTTGGCCGAAAAAATTGGCGCAAAAGCGTATTTGATTGCTGACGCTAATTGCATTCAAGAGGAATGGCTAGAAGGTGTAGAGCATATTGGCGTTACTGCAGGCGCGTCTGCACCGGAAGTGTTAGTGCAAGGTGTGGTAAACAAGCTTAAAGCGTGGGGCGCTGTTTCAGCGTCTGAGCGTGCTGGACGCGAAGAGAACGTGGAATTTGCTGTTCCAAAAGAGCTGCGCGTTAAACAAGTCGGTTAATTTAGCCACAATATTACAATACATAAACACCGCACTTCGTTGCGGTGTTTTTTTATGCTTTTGTCTACTGGAAATTCAACGGCTTACGAATAGATAATAATACCTTAAATCAAAAGAGCTTTTAGCCAATTGCAAATTTAGTGCGAGGGAAGCGGCGTCATCTTAGTAATAGTTTTCGCGGACGCGAAGCCTCAAAATCCTTATAGGGTAACCGGCGGTTTCGCAAGACAGATTGTTTTAAATACGCTACTGAACGGTTATTCCTGTGCTATGTTTGATCAAGTTACGCTTAGGTTCACAACCAATTTGCCAAACAAAATATAGCTAAAAATTATACGTTTTGATAACCAATGATACCCAGTGTAATACGCTTTTGTCTTACTATACTAAATTGGTGATAGCACCCATTCTTATATTTTGAATTTGGCAAAGGCGATGAAAGTTAAAAAGGTGGCGGTAAACCAAGTGAAAGGAAGCACGCTTTGCACGCAACACGGTGTGGGTCTCATAGAGATCTTAATTACTCTGTTTATATTAGCGGTAGGTTTGCTAGGTGTCGCTGCGCTTCAATTTACCGGCTCTTTTGCTAACAAAGACGCTATCAGCAGGACGCAGGCTGAAATGGTCGCTGCACAAGTGGCAGAGCGATTAAGGGCTGCTGCTCGTCCAGCAACCGTTGGTGACGGCATGGTAGCGAATAACGACTACTTTTCGAACACTACTTACAATTTCTCAGGTCTTAGTTGTGCTAGCGCTGCTCAACCTTATTACGGCTGCTGTCTAACAAGACCCGCTGATATCCCCAATTGTGAAGGGCAATCTTGTACCGAAATTCAAATGGCCAAATACGACGGCTGGGCATTATCATGCTCTGCGGTACAAACCAATCCACAAACCACAGTGTCTGTATCTTGTGCTGATAATAATACCGCTGATACGTACAGCTGCAGTCCAGGCTCCCGAGTGGAGGTTTTGCTTATGTGGCCAGTATCGTCGTCTGGTAATCAGCAATATCAGCTGAACTCTCGCTGCAATAAAGCCGAAGGCGACAGCAATGCTTGTGTTTTTAAGGACATCACGCTATGAAGGCCCTAAATCAACGTAAACAGGTTGGTTTTTCCCTTGTAGAATTAATGATTACTTTGACGTTAGGTCTAATTATCTCTGGGGCAGTGATTCAGGTATTGGTTAGCTCAAGTGTAACAAACAAGCTGAACCAAGCTGTGGCGCAAGTTCAAGAGTCTGGGCGTTTTATTATGGCGCGTTTGTCTGCAGAGTTTTACGAAGTCGGCCGCTATGACCAAATTGTTGCAAATGTTGATACCTCTGTTGATATTGTCGCTGAAGCTGCTTATGTCGAAAATCATCCTATTGCCATAGCTGGTGACTTCCCCACGAAAACTACATTAGGAAGCGTACAAACGGGAAGCGGAGGCAGCGACAAACTCGTTGTCAGCCTATTAAATAACGAAGATTGTACAGGAAACTCGCATGGCTATGCAGGCCGAGAGTTTCACGTAGTTAATCATTATTTTGTCAGTGGCAACACGCTTAAATGTACGGGATACGATGGGCGTGTCCTTCTTGGCCTTAAATCGCAATCCGCTGCTCCCATCACTATCACTTTGTTAGACAATGTAGAAAGCTTTCAAGTGCAATTTGGAGTGTCAGACGTAATCACGAGTTCAAATGGTCAAGCCGTGACTTATGTAACAGCTGACGATATCGATAATTTAAGAGCCCTTAATCAACAAGTGGTGTCGTTACGCTGGGCTATTATGCTTAAAAGTTATCAGAATGAAGTGAGACAGAGTCAGACGCAAAAGTATGCGCTCTTAAATGAAGCATCGGTAACAATGGGAACCGCTCATTATTATCAAGTGTTTACAAAGACTTTAGCGCTGAGAAATATGAAAAATTTTGTCAGGAGTTCGCGATGAAACAGCAAGGCTTAGTTATGGTGTTTGCATTGCTTGTTTTACTGTCGATAACGGTTTTAGGCGTCAGTGCGGTAACAAGTAGTTTGTCCCAATCTAAAATGGCCGTGTCTATGCAGCAAAGCGGTTTAGCATTTGACGCCGCTGAGTCGGCAATTGCAGGCGTATTCTTCGAGTCAGAAGATGAGTCCTTGCTGACTGATCCGGCAAAAACTGACCCCCTCTCTGAAGCCAGACAAGGCAATATATTTGACCCTGACGTGGATACTATGAGCTGTTTCGACGATGACCAGTGGACTGATAGGTTCATGACAGAAGGGGGGTTAGTGGTGGGAAACAGGCATATTACGGATGGTACTTACCAAAGTGCGGCTTCTTCAAAAAGCTGGTCGCGGACGGCGTTTATTCGTGAACAAGCTTGCCGGGGTTCAAGCAACGTGATTGGTGGAAGTAATATTAACTGCCACGTATTTATTATTAGAGGCTGCGGAAAAGTTTCGGGTAAGTCCACAGTGGTTGCTAACAGCTTGGCTGCATCTGTTTTTGGCCCGGCTTCACAATAGGTATTATGATGAAAAAAATAACACATTACCTTGCTTCTATTACGTTGTTTAGCTGTATTGGCTTTTCTGCCTTTGGCGATGATCTCGATATCTATCTAGGGAATGCTAGCAATGCGGTTACTTATAACCCCAATGTGCTCTTCATTATGGACTCATCGGGTAGTATGGGATCTTACGATAACACCAGCCAGACCAGAATGCTCCGGGTGCAAAATGCGCTAAAAGACGCGCTGCGCTCTGCCACAAACATTAATGCCGGACTGATGCGCTTCTCTGATTATGGCGGGCCAATCCTTTATCCGATCCGTAATATTGACGAGGCGGTGCGTCCTGAAATTATTATTTCAACTAACGACGATAACCATGATGCCCATGAAATAAATGGTAGTGTGACTACTGACAGCAACGATCTGATATTAAGTAGTGGCACACAAACCGTAACTTCTGGTTTACGCTTTACTGATTTAAACATACCGCAAGGGGCCACTATTTTAAGTGCTAATATCCGCCTCACCTCTGAGAGGTTTAATGTTGCAGGAACTTCTCTTGTCATTTCAGCTGAAGCATCTGCTTCCAGTACCGCGTTTTCTTCTACCAGCAATAATCTAAGCGAAAGAGCCAAGACAGCCGCCAATGTCGAATGGTCGACTGATAACAGCTTTCCCGCCTCTGGAGAGGTTATTACCACGCCAGATATTAGTGCAGTAATACAAGAAGTTGTGGATTTGTCTGCGTGGTGTGGCGGAAAAAATTTAAATATTCTGATCGAAGGATCAAGTACGGATGCCGCTAGTGGTCGAGAGGCAAGGGCGAGTGATGTGGGGCAAAGCGGCGCACCTCAATTAGTCGTATCATATGACGATTCTACGGCGACGGGGTGCGTGCAAGGCGAGGGTATTTACCAGGTTGGTAACGCTAAAGATAACTCTGAAGAGGATTATAATGGCTACCCTAACACCGGTGGCGAGCTTACTTTTAGTTCTTATTACAATGACTACATCGGCGTGCGCTTTAGAAATGTCAATATTCCACAGGGCGCAGAGGTTACAGAAGCATATTTAGAGTTTACGGCATACAGTACTAGAACTTATGGAAATGCGAGTATGCGAATTCGAGGTGTGGCCGATGATGATGCATCCGATTTTCATCCCAATAGGCGCTACCGCTTACGGAATCTTCCAAAGACCTCTGGCATTACGTGGTCAATGCCCAACTTCTACAACAATAACGATTATCGAACGCCCGATATAAGCAGTATTGTTAAGCAAATCGTTGACCGTTCTGGTTGGCAGTCAGGCAATGATATGGCTTTTGTAATGGACGATTTCGTGTCGTATAGAGGAGCGCATACCTACAATTCGCCATCTAAAGCGCCAAGACTAGTTGTTAAGTTTAATGGCGCCGCTACGCCTGGCGCTACAGCCTCGGTACGCGAACACTTAGTCAGTAAGATTGATGAGTTGAGCGCGAACGGATTTACACCAATCGTAGATACGCTTTTAGAAGCAACAAATTACTATGGCGGACGAAATGTCGATTATGGTCGAAAGCGTGGAGAAAGCGATGTAAATTCATCAGTAAGACGGAGTACGCGGGTAAGTCATCGAAGCTCCTACATTGGTGCAGATTCCATTTTACCGTCTGGATGCACAGAAGATAATTTATCCGACAGTGATTGCGTGACCGAACAAATTCCTACGCCAGCGACTTATATATCCCCTGTTTCTGACTTACAGTGCCAAACCAACAATCACATAGTACTGCTGTCTGACGGTGAAGCGAATAACAATCATAGTGTGTCTAAAATCCAGACGTTGTTGGGTAAAAGCTGTACCGGTAGTGGCGGTGAAAAGTGCGGCCTTGATTTGGTTAAAAACATCAGCGACACCTCTACATCGGTTATTGGGCCAAGAGTTATAACGCACACGATAGGTTTCGCAGCGAATAATACCGCTAATAACTTCCTTAACCAACTTGCGCTGCAAAGTGGCGGAGGTTTCTACCAAGCAGACAACAGCACTGATTTGCTTGAAGCGTTCAACACTATTCTACGTTCTGTGAAAGACGTGAACGCAACATTTGTTTCTCCTGGTGTTGCGGTGAACCAACTGAACCGCCTCACCCACAGAGATGAGCTGTATTTCGCACTATTTAAGCCCAGCGAAGGCGCAATTTGGCCAGGCAATTTGAAACGCTATCGGTTAAGTGGTGACCAAATTCTCGATAAGAACAGCCACAGTGCGGTAGATAGTGAAACCGGGTTCTTCGCTGAAAATTCACATAGCTACTGGTCAACACTTGCCGACGGTAGCGAGGTGAGTGAAGGTGGTGCAGCTAGTCGTTTGGGAATAAATCGTAACATTTATGTGTTTGATAGTGTGGGCACTATCGTGGATGAGGACAATGCGCTTCATGAGGATAACTCTTCTATTACAACCGCAGATCTCGCCATTCAAAGTGAAGCCGACGCGAATGAGTTGAGAGATGCGATATTAAAGTGGGCGCGCGGTGTCGATGTTAAAGACAGCAATGGCAATGGCAGTACAAGCGACTATAGAACGCAAATGGGTGACCCTATTCATTCACAGCCAATTATTGTGAATTACGGCACTAACGATTCGGCCATTTTCGTTGCAACTAACCAAGGAATGCTTCACTCGTTTGACACTGCTACCGGCGAAGAAAACTTTGCCATTATGCCAAAAGAACTGCTGCAAAACTTGCATCACTTCTATAAAGATACTCCATCGTTAGACCATGAATATGGAATAGATGGTGATATGGTTCTTCGAACTGTGGAAGACAAGAAGTATCTTTATGTAGGCATGCGTAGAGGCGGCCGTAACTATTATGTCTTTGACGTTACAGCGAAAGACTCACCTAAGCTAAAATTCAAACTGAGTGGCGGAGACGGAGCCCTCACTAAGCTTGGTCAAACATGGTCAAAACCAACCATAACCAAAGTAAATATGGGCGGTGTGGTAAAAAATGTGATGATTGTTGGGGGCGGTTATGACGATGCTCAAGATGACCGCTCGTTAAGAGCTAACGATGTAGTTGGCAACGCCGTCTACATGTTTGATGCTGATACCGGAAGTCTGCTCTGGCATGCCAGTAACGAGAATTCTGACCTTGATTTAGCTAACATGACTTACAGCATTCCTGGGCGTATTTCTGTCATCGACAGGGATAATGACGGGGAAGCCGATCATATGTATATCGCTGATACAGGCGGCCAGCTGTTTCGCCTAGACATCTATAACGGTGAGTCTGGCGCTAACTTTATTAAAGGCGCACGCATTGCTGACTTCGGTGGCGATACCGAAGAAACCAATCGCCGTTTTTACTATGGTCCGGATGTAACGGAAATCGCGTTAGGTGATGAATTGTATTATGCCGTCGCGCTGGGGAGCGGATGGCGCGCATCTCCACTTGATACAATAGTAGAAGACAACTTCTATATGCTAAAAGATAGCGGCGTTTTTAAACGCGATGAAAACGGCAGATATACTTACATGGAAACGGTCACCGAAAGTAAAATGTATAATGCAACTAGCCATGCATTAAACAGTAGCGATGAAAATGAACGTGCATTAGCAGCCGCAGCTTTTGCCAATAAAGACGGGTGGTATTTGAACTTAACAACGAATGGCGAGAAAGTACTGTCTTCTCCCCTTATTATTGACTACAAAGTGTTTTTTACTACTTATGTTCCGGCTGTAAGTAGCACAAGCGCCTGTGCACCGCCTACTGGAAGTAGTCGCGCCTACTTGGTTAGTATGTTCAACGGCAATGCTGTCACAGATGTGAACAATGACGGTGAGGTAAATGGCGATGATCGCGTTGCTGACCTGAAGCAAACCGGTATTGCACCTGAAACCAAAATACTCATCGAAGATATTGTTAGCCCGGTTGTCTGCCTAGGCACCGAGTGCGTGTCTGCAGTAATCGAGGTTGATGAAGACGGTAACGACGAAGACTGTGCCAGCGCATTTGAATGTTTAGCTGAAAACATCTACGGACGGTTTGAACGTATTCAGCGCGGTAGCTGGCATTCGGAAACAGAAAGGGAATAATCATGAAGTTCAAAAAACAGTCGCGCGGATTTTCACTTATTGAATTGATGATAGTGGTGGCTATTGTCGGCATAATCGCTGCCATTGCCTATCCGTCGTATCAGGGGGTGATCGCTGACGGATATCGTGGTACGGGTCAGGCCGACCTATTAGGCTTAGCGTCTGCGATGGAGCGGCATCACAGTGGTTCTTTTAGTTACAAAGGCGCAGGAGCTAGTGGGAGTGACACGGGGGCCCCTTCAATTTTCGCAACGCATTCGCCTTCCTCCGAGCCGGCGGCAAGCCGTAGGTATAATTTAACTATCCAATCTGCAAGCGCAACTGATTTTGAGTTAAGAGCAACCCCTGTCTCGGGCTCGGGTCAAGCTTCAGATGGTACCCTTTACTATTTTAGCGATGGTAGAAAAGGGTGGGACAAAAACAATAATGGCTCCCTTGAAGCTAGTGAATATTGCTGGTCTTGCTAAAGCTTAATTGATGCACCACATTATTTCACCTTAGCAAGTCATAATGGGCTAAGGTGTGATTGTCGGTATACCAAAAACTGCAATATCCTCCCAGCGTTGATCTACATCATCTTGCGTGTGGGCCAATCTCGCAGTATTTAACTGTTGTGTCTGTTCGACTTGTGACTTTAACGTTGCCAGCCAAAGCCCCCGCGTTTTAATTTCGCTAGTAAGTAGATAAGCACTGGAGCTCATAAAAATAAAAAGCGCTATGAGTATTTCTATTAATACTCCGCCGTTGCATGCATTGCATGGGGGAGAAAATAAGCTATCACTTCCAGGTGCAGCCAAGGGTTTAGCTGACAATACGCTTATGAATTCTTTTTGATTTGGTTTTTTAATCGATATCATACCAAGTTCCCGGAACAGGGATTATTTTCCCCATCTCAGTGCCAGCCTGTAGATTTCTAAGAACTTGCGCTGAGGGCGTCAACAGGCCACTAATCTGCATTTGCAACTGAACATTAGACACGAATGCGCCTTCAATGGAGCTTGAAGGGGCGAGGTGAAGTTTATGGGTAGCTGCAGTTGTCGAAAGCATGACGATTAGCCCAAAGAAATGCGTATTCGCACTTATAGTAAGATCGCCATTTACCACGATTAGCAGGGTAGGCGCGGAACTCGATGTATGTGATAGGTCACTATAAGTTAACGCGCAATCTCCATTTATCCAATAGACGGTGGCATCCACCAAGTTCTGGCAATGAGAAGCTGTCACGCTATTTGGAAAAAATGCTGAAGTTAGCTCGGCCATATTGCGATTGAATAACCAATGAGTCAGTTGGTTATCCCATGAAAATAGCTGAGCTGCGGTTGGCAGTCTTAGAAGAGCAGGGTAACGAAGGAAATTAGCTTTATACTTAATGCTTTCTGTACTGTGAGAAACGCTTACTTCGTAGTGGGTTAGCAGCTGCTGTTCATCACCCTTTAGGCTTTGTTCGTGTACTGTAGTTGATAAATTAGGTTTGCTTGTAGTGCTTAGTACCGTTGAAATGCTTTTTGTCCTAAGCGCCATCGCTACACGCTTAAGTTGTTTCTTTAATATCGCGCGAGAGCTTGCGCTATCTTGTCTAATTTTCTGTATGGCATAGTACTGCTGAACGTTTTGCGATGTAGTTATGGTAGAAAACGTTACTACACTTAGAAGTATGGCGACAATTGTGAGGACCGCCATACCTTGTTGTTTCCCCGTTGAAAAGTAAGGCTTGCACATCAAGCCTTTTCTGTACGTGGTGATATTCTTCCTTTCTACTAGTGCTTTATCTCTCATTAACCACCTCAACCACGAATGTTTTGTTTGCTGCTATGTTTGGGTTCATCAAACTCTGTATGCTTATATTAATTTCATAAGCCGCGCCCCAACTGCTTTTGTGCAATACATTTGCAGCGAATTGAGTCACTTCGATAGTCTTCGGGTCGGTCAAATCAAACCATCCCCCTTGCGCACAGGTTTTTCCTCCCACTCTGTATTCAATTGACTTATCGTGCAGTCGATACCCAAACATTTCGTCCTGCGCGGCGGAAATAGCGCCGCTGCGATTTTTGTCATAGGAAAACGTAATGCAGCTATTTGGCGCTTCACCAGCGCGGTGATCAAGAGTCACGTTTGGTAGTGAACGACTGGTACTTGCAAGAGTTAAAAACGGCGTAAGTAAAGTGTTATTTTCAATAAATCCAGCCCTGCTTAGATGCCGTGAAATAGTATCCTGTAGTGCTCGCGCGTCTTCTTCTATAGAAGTGGCGTGCTGAAGCGACGATAAGCTCACGTTGGACTGAACACTGTATGTCGTTATCGCTGTTATTATTATGCTTGACAGAGCGCAAGCCACCATAACCTCTGTAATACTATGGCCGCGACTTTTATTTATATTTGAGCGGTTTAACATCTTTGAGAAAATTAGCATGGCGGAATGCCTGTTATGTGCTGCTCACTACATAACTTCACGCGCCCCAGGGGACTAACGGTTACTTTAGCTGCAAAATGGTTACTGGATAGCTTAAATGTGGTGGCGCTGCCGAAATTAAGTGTACCGTGTCGATTGAAAGCTATGGTTTTGTCTTTTGCATTCAGTGTTGTTAGCTTTGAATTCCATTTGGTGGGAAGCTCCCAATACGCGGCATCATTTTGCGCGCAGAGCCGGTATGTTGAACAAGTACAGTTTTCATCGTCACTGATTATTACGCAACTCGCATTTTCAAATTTTGTGATTAGGTAAAAAGGCTTTTTACTGGTAAGTGCATAGATACGCGCTTGCTTGGCAGAGCTAGCTAATTGAGACCCGAAATGTTTGAAATCATTGCGTTCAAGCCACGCTTGAAATGAAGGAACCGTGCTCACCGACAATATACCTGTAATACAGATAGTGATAAGTAATTCAATGAGCGACATGCCTATTGCGCGCCTGTCCCCACTATTTTCTCTTTTTATATTCTTTCCATCAGGAAAAGCCATGCGCGAGTCCAGTAATAGTGCTAGCGATAAATTGATAGGCTTAATGTACTGAAAAACTTACTGAGAGAAAGCTGTACTATGGAAGGGAATGGCATTGGGTTAGACAGGCAAAATTTTAGGGCTGGATTTACACTAGTTGAGGCACTAGCTGTGCTGGCGATTGTCAGTGTATTGAGTTTGGCAACGACTAGAGCGATTATTTCAACTTGGCAATTAAGCCAAGTAAATCAAGTTAAAGCGTACTTGTTATCAATACAGTCGATGCAGTCGAGAAGTTGGTTAGAAACTGGCGTTTACCTACCGTTAACCGCACTCCCTCAAGCCAATATAGACAAGGTCAGCATTGCGCAAACAATGAGTCAAAGCGGTGAGTATGAAGTGGTAGCTACGCTCTTATTTAAGAAGCAGGGTGAAAATTGTAGGACTATAAAAATCAGTGAAACGTCGTTGGCACCAAGAGAATGCTGGTAACATCGTAATAGGTATGGCCTATCAACTGCGCATACCAGTCACGACTGGAAATTGTGAGAATTTACTGCAACTATTAACTACAAGACAGCGCATTGCCATCTAAGTCTTCTTTTTTACCATCGCCGTCACTGTCTACAGCTACTGAAATTCTTCCGTACAAAGAAAGTAAAAGAGCAGACGCATAGTCGTCGTCATTGTCCTTAGGACACAACGTAATTGTTGCTGCAGTACTGATTGCGCCTTGCTCATCAAAAGACAAGCTTCCTGTTACACCGTAGATAGCGTTTGCAGAGTTTAGCGGATCGCTCGCTATAATAAGCGCCTCGCTATTGTCACGGCTACCATTTCCGTTTGTATCTACAAATACCATTTTCGCTTTTTTCCAACTGTTGGTGCAGGCCTCGTAATTTTCTGTTGGGCATAAAACAACACTGGCTTGTTCGTCTACTGCGGTAAACCTGGCTCGCTGCACCACGGCACTTAAATTATTAATATCTGAAGTAATTCTATTTTTGATAAGAACGCTTTGTATACTTGGCGCGACAGTAGTAAGAATAATCGTCAACACAGCAACGGCGACAAGCATCTCCAGCAGCGTAAGGCCTCTTTGATTAATAAAGGCTTGTGAATGTTGTTTTAATTTTGTTCTTATCATTGTGAGGTTGCTACTTTCCAAACTTTACTAAATCTTAGCTTATAAATTGCGCCGAACAAACGGCAGGTAAAGCTAATGCTCGTTGAGTGTCTAAGCCACTAGTACTGACCTTGAGCTAAAAACATCGCCACTTTAAATCTACTTTTTTATTCTATCTTTGATGTAATGAAACTACGCGATAAATATGCATTACTCGCCTATATTTTAGGGTAAACTAAACTCCGACAATAAAGGTATGTTTTACCGTGATATCGCATCGTTGACCATACGCCTTACGGTTAACTATCTCACACGGCTTATGCTTACGCTTTAAAATAATTACATCAAGAAAAGCTGTGCTTACCATTGCGAATAAGTACAGGGTTATTCAAATGATACGGGGATACCACTAACATCTAACGTGATGTTGTCGTAGAATCGGGTTCCAGGACGCCTCAAAAATACGTGGATATTATAATGCAAAAACAAGCAGTTATTGATGAAATGAAAGTGCTGCCTGAAATCGATGTGGAATATGAAGTTGCACGTCGAGTATCGTTTATCAAAAAGCAGTTGCTTACCTCTGGTTTGAATTCACTGGTGCTGGGTATTAGTGGCGGCATTGATTCATGTACGTTGGGTCGTTTGGCTCAATTGGCTGTAAATGAATTAAATGACGAACATCACGAAAACTACCAGTTTATTGCAGTCCGCTTGCCTTATGATACACAAGCTGATGAAGAAGATGCGCAGAAATCTATCGATTTTATTCAGCCCTCTCACTCTCTTTCCGTGAATGTAAAACCTGGTGCAGATGCTATTCATGCCTCTACTTCACAAGCGCTTGCCAGTGCTAATCTTCTTCCTGACAATGAAGCGAAACAAGACTTTGTGAAAGGGAATGTTAAAGCACGTACTCGTATGGTTATACAATATGAAATTGCGGGAATGGTTGACGGGCTGGTTTTAGGTACAGATCATTCGGCTGAAAATATTACAGGGTTTTACACCAAGTACGGTGATGGAGCGTGTGATTTAGCTCCGTTATTCGGACTTAGTAAGCGCCAAGTACGTGCAGTGGCTGCCCATTTGGGTGCACCGCATAATGTGATCACCAAAGCGCCAACCGCTGATTTAGAAAGCCTGTCGCCACAAAAAGCTGATGAGCAAGCGCTAGGCATGTCTTACGACCAAATCGATGACTTTTTGGAAGGCAAGCCTGTTTCTGCAGAAGTGGAAGAGAAATTGCTCTATATTTATGAGCGTACACAGCATAAGCGTGTGCCAATTCCAACAATTTACGATGAGTTGTAGTCATGAAAAAAATTGAAGCTATCATTAAACCGTTCAAAATGGACGATGTTAGGGAAGCGCTAGCTGAAGTCGGTATCGCAGGGATGACAGTGTCTGAAGTGAAGGGGTTCGGTCGCCAGAAAGGTCACACTGAACTCTATCGCGGTGCAGAGTATCAAGTAGACTTCCTACCTAAAATCAAAATTGAGCTTGTGCTAGATGATGACCGCGTTGAACAAGCAGTTGAAGCTATTCAAACGTCAGCTAAGACAGGTAAAATCGGCGACGGTAAGATCTTCGTTTACAGCGTCGAAAGTGCAGTACGTATTCGTACTGGTGAGCAAAACGAAGACGCGATTTAACGTGTAGTATACCATTCCTGCATTCCCATGCTTTGCTAGGAAGCTTGCCAGCGCCTTCCGAGTGGGCAATTATCTATGCAAAATGGTATTGCTTAACAAATGAAAAAGGAGCCGATGGCTCCTTTTTGTTTATACAGATTCAATATTTATTGAAAAGTAAGTGGGGAATAGCTTAGTGGTCGTGGCCACAACCGCCTTCGCTGTGCACATGACCGTGCTCAAGCTCTTCTTGCGTAGCTTCACGCACGTCAACAACCGATACGTCGAAAGTTAACGGAATACCGGCAAGTGGGTGGTTACCATCAACAACAACCTCTTCGTCAGTTGTTTCAATAATAATTACCGATTGCTCGCCCTGAGGTGTAGTTGCGCGGAAAGACATACCCACTTCAACATCCATACCATCAAACATTGAGCGTGGTACGGTTTGCACAAGTTCGTCAGCACGTTCACCGTATGCTTTTTCAGGGGTTACTGAAACGTTGAAGCTATCTTCCTTCGATTTACCAATAAGTGCATCTTCTAGTCCTTCAATTAAGAAGCGACGGCCTAGTAGTACTACTAGTGGCGATTTCCCTTCTGAAGAGTCTAGCGTTGTGCCGTCTTCGGTAGATACGGTGTAATGTAGCGTTACAACGCTGTCAGAAGTAATTGTCATAACAAATCCTATCTTGGCCCTTTCAGAGTTCAGGGCAATAAATGTAATGCAGTAAACACTGCTTATCGACGTTTTTTCACAATATTGCTAGCTTTCTGCTCAATACTGTACGGCAAAGCATTAGGGTAACAGGTAATGGCGTTATTATCAGCCAATCTATGCAAATCTTCACTGGTGGTGTCGTTGTTTAGCACGGCAATAAACCAGGTTTCATCATCAAGCAACGCTACATTGAGTATTTTGCCTGCTATACGCCAATTTTCACCCAACTGCTTTTCTAATGCATCGCCAGGTTTAATATCTAGGTTACCTTCAAGCTTAAAGCTGTAGGCGGCGCGTTTGTTTTTCCCCAGAAAGCGGGTTCGCGCAACCACCTCTTGCCCCATATAGCAGCCTTTATCAAAGTCGATACCGTTGAGCGCCTGCACATTAATCATCTGGGGCACGTATTCCGCCACTGCGTCGCCTTGCACTGAAGCGTGTACGCTTTGAATTTGTATAGCGTCAAACACGGTTTGGGGATAGCAAGAAAGGGTATGCGTTTCTATTAACGAATTTATTTGCTTTGCGCCATTTTCATCTAAAAGAACAATAATTCCTTTGCAGCTAGTATTTGCAACATAAGCAACGCCGTGTTCGCTCTCGACCTTTTTAAGAGAGCCATTGTCAGGAGTATCGCTCTCAAGAAGGCGTTCCACTTCGTTTTCGGAGAAAAGCTGGCTTAACGCTGCCTTTACTTCGTTAGTTTTCACCGCATCAAACGAAATAAAGTAAGCGCTGTATGTTTGTGTGTCGTCGAGAATATCAACCTTAGAGAATACACCGTACTTATTAAGCTGCGCTAATGAATGGCTACCCGCATCTTCATTGGTAACCAACAATAATTTATTTAAATGACGAGTTACGTACCCGGTAGACCAGGTTTTGCCTTTATTATCACAATGGGCGAAGTGTCTGGCAGTATTTTCGTCTAGCTTATTAATGTTGACCGTAATTTGCCCTTGCAGGTAACTGTCGGCCTGTTCTCCTTCCAAAGAAATTATCATGGCATTTGAAAGCTCGACCACAAATTCACTTGGAAGACTTTGTAATGATGCGATAGATGTCATATTCACCACTGTAAAATTCGCTGTATGTACTCAAGGTATGGTAAAACCATCAATATTCAAGGGCAATACATGGGAATGTGCGCAGATTAAGTTCTATTTAGTTTGCCTATCTGACCAAAAGAGCAGTGATCCCCACGCATAGGGCATGGTATTATTGTTAGCGAATAAAAAACGGTATGAAAGACATATGTTTGAACCAAAAAGATTAGCGCGATTAAAGTGGGCGTGTCGCAGAGGCATGCTAGAATTAGACGTACTTTTACTTCCTTTTGTGGAAGAAGCCTTCGATTCTTTAAGTTATGAAGATCAAGAAACATTTGAACGTTTACTTACCAGTGATGACCCTGATTTGTTTGCATGGATCATGGGACACCAGAAGTGCGAAGACCCTGAACTAGCCGCCATGGTGGCGACTATCGTCAACCGTGTCAAAGTATAGAATTTGCATTACACACAATAGGTTTAGAAGGTTATTTGGGGAAGTATGCGTTGCTGTTTGTCTTTTCGCAGCATTGTGCAGCTTTCCTCAATACTTGTGGTCTTGGCTGAGCTTCTCAAAATTGATAGCGCTTGTTGCTGTTGCAACTACGTTAGTTATTTTCTGGCGTCTTTATGACGCGTTTAGTAACAAAGTTTCTGCTACCCAATACGCTATCTCATTGACCAGCGATGGTATTATCCGGGTTGTTGACGACAGCACGCTCCCACTGGATTTGCAAAGTACGCCAAAGGGGAGCGTGTTAGTTGATGCTCAGGTCGACGGCACATCAATGAACATTCATCATTCTTCCCAGCTTTTTACTTGGGGGCTGTGTATCAATGTGCCGCGCCAAAAACGCAGATGGTTTGAAAAAGATCATAGCCATCTCGCTTGGATCTTAAAAGGTGAGTGCTGCGAAGCAGACTATCGCCGGTTGGCTAGAGCCATTATCTTGGCCCGAAAAGCAATGCCTTAAAGGAATTTAAAAGATGTTTCGTGAGTATATAAAAGCGTTATTTAAACGCGTTGACGCCAGGCAGCTTATGCAGTTTAAACCGCCTACGTTGCCTCAGCGCATCTATACCAAAACGCTCAATGTCGACAATGTGCACTACGCTTCTTTTTGTCAGGAAGTTGACTGGCCGGCAAATGAGCATGCCCATCCACTTTATTTACAAATGCTTTCCTTACCATTGCAAATGCAGTGCTTGCTGGACAAACAAAGCCCATTTCCTTTGCTTGGCCTTATCCACGCCGCTAACAAAGTATCGGTAATAGACCATTGCGACTTAAGCGAACCCTTTGAATGTCGGGTGCGCTTTCACGAAGTGAGACCGCATAACCGAGGTTGGGAAGTGGATGTGATGTTAGAAGTGCTGCAGGCAGGGAACCTGGTTTACAGGGCGGTAAGTAGTTACTTAGTGAAGGTTAAAGCCGTTCATGTTGCGCCACTGGGTGCTAAAAATGACTTTCATGACGATTGTGAACTAGAGAATAGGGCGCTCATCGGTGAAATTGGTGCTTCGGCTAATACAGGTCGCCGCTATGCAAAGCTTTCTGGTGACTATAACCCTATTCACTTGTCTGCAATATCTGCCAAAGTATTTGGGTTTAAACAGCCTATAGCACACGGCATGTGGACATTGTCACGCGCTGTGTCGGCGTTTGTAAGTCATCAAGACTCTAGACAGTCTATGAGCGTAAAAGAAGTAAACTGCCGCTTTAGAAAGCCCGTGTTTTTGCCTTGTGACATTCACATTCAACAACACTGTAAAACAGATAATAGTGTGCTTATAGACGTTACCGATAGTAATGACAGCCTTGTGCACTTATCCGCTAGCCTAGCGTTTAATCAGGCTTAGCTTGACGTTTAATTAGGCTTGAAAAGGTAAGGTAAAAGCAGTCAATTAGTTGAGATTGATGTTTACTGAATAGTGAAAAGAGAGCATGCGATTTTAGCTCTCTTTTTATTTGATGCTTTCTATTGAGCGCTAATTAGAACTTTTGGTCTTCATCCATTTTGGTTTAGCGGCCATGTTCCGCAGTTTCATTTAACACAGCGCGCTAAATGAAACTGCGTGAATGCTCAAATTCTTCTTCAATCCGATATAGACCATTATCTTTATACTAGTCGGCATCAGCGAAGCTGTCTTGAGTAATTAGCGAGCCAACGTCAGCACCAGAGAGTTGTTTTTTTGGAATAAGAACTGTTGGCGTCGGGTTGTTTACTTGCTCAGGGTGATCCAAATTAAAGTGTAACCCTCTGCTTTCTTTTCGCTCCATCGCGCATCGTACTATGAGTTCTGCAACCGTAACCAGGTTTCGAAGCTCTAGCAGGTTATTACTCACTCTGAAGTGTGAGTAATATTCAGTAATCTCTTGCTCTAGTAACTTAATTCGACGCATGGCACGTTCAAGTCGCTTATCTGTTCGCACAATGCCCACGTAGTCCCACATGAACAGCCTAAGTTCATGCCAGTTATGTTGAATGATGACTTCCTCATCCGAGTTAGAAACCTGGCTCTCATCCCAAGGCGCAATAGGCTCTTCACAGTCTGCACTGGGAAGATTTTTTATAATATCTTCGGCTGCAGCGCTCGCAAACACCACGCATTCAAGTAAAGAGTTAGACGCCATACGGTTAGCACCATGTAGACCTGTGTAAGCTACTTCACCGATTGCATACACGTTATTCAGATCGGTTTTGGCATTAAAGTCGGTCATTACGCCGCCGCAGCTGTAGTGCGCCGCGGGCACGACAGGGATAGGTTCACGGGTTATATCGATACCAAGCGAGCGGCACTTACGATAAATATTAGGGAAGTGCTTAACAATAAAGTCAGCGGGCTTATGACTGATATCCAAATACATGCAGTCAGCGCCCAATCGCTTCATTTCATAGTCGATTGCGCGGGCAACGACGTCGCGCGGCGCGAGATCGCCACGCTCATCGAATTTGTGCATAAAGCGGGTGCCGTCGGCGTGGCAGAGGTTGGCACCTTCGCCGCGCAGCGCTTCTGTAATCAAAAAGTTACGTGCCTGCGGGTGGAATAAGCAAGTAGGGTGGAACTGATTGAATTCCATGTTTGCTACACGGCAGCCTGCGCGCCATGCCATGGCAATGCCGTCACCGCTCGACACATCGGGGTTCGATGTATACTGATAGACCTTACTGCCACCGCCGGTCGCCAATGCAACGAAAGGAGAGCGAATTACTTCAACGTGCTCTTGTTGCCTATTCCAAACATAGGCACCCACCACGCTGTTCTTTTCTTCTTTTGACGGAATAAGGTCTATAGCGTTATAACGCTCAAACACGTGAATGTTTGGGTGAGTCGATACTGCGTCATTTAACGTAATTTGAAGCGCTTCGCCTGTGGCGTCGGCGGCGTGAAGAATGCGACGATGACTGTGTCCTCCCTCGCGGGTAAGGTGAAAGCGTTCCTCACCAGATTCACTTTTCTCTGTATCAAACGGCACACCGTAGCCGATAAGCCACTCAAGTGACGCCTTTGCTCGTTCTGCGGTAAATCTTACAGCAGGCTCTTCGCATAGCCCTGCGCCTGCGGCAAGCGTATCTTTTACGTGTGCGTCTATAGAGTCTTGTTCATCGAATACTGCGGCAATACCACCTTGTGCATAGCGGGTAGAGCCCTCATTGCGGTCACTTTTACTAAGTACAATAACCTGACAATGGTCAGCAAGCTTAAGCGCTAAGCTCAATCCTGCTGCGCCACTCCCAATAATCAATACGTCACAACGATGTTCTATTGCATTTGATGTGGAAGTTAGTGAAGACGATACAGATTTCATGTATTTTTATATCAATTCAAACGAGCAAAGGTTCGGCAAGTCTAAAGGATGAGTAGCAAAACACAATCATTCTTGCCCTCTGACTTAAGCATTTTTTAAAATATTTAATGCTTTTACAGAACTTTTGTAAAAAGAACGCGTCTACACACATGCTTGTTAGAGCTATGGTGTAGTTGAAGTAGGGAGTAATGGCTCGAATGAGCGAGCAGATAACCGACCAACAACTGGTCGAAAAAGTACAGCGTGGCGATAAAAATGCGTTCAACTTATTGGTAACTCGTTATCAACACAAAGTAATGCACCTTGTTTCTCGCTATGTAAAAAATACCGGTGACGTTGCTGATGTAACGCAAGAAGCGTTTATTAAAGCATATCGTGCCTTACCTAATTTTCGCGGCGACAGTGCATTTTACACTTGGTTGTATCGGATTGCGGTAAACAGCGCCAAAAACTATCTTGTATCTCAGGGGCGTAAACCGCCTGCAAGCGATGTCGATGCTGATGAAGCTGACTTTTACGAAGGTAGCGATGCTTTAAAAGAGCAATCAACACCTGAGCGAAGCTTGTTATCTGAGGAAATCGAAGAAACTCTGTTTAAGGTAGTTGAGAAGCTGCCGGACGATTTACGCATGGCGATTACGCTGCGCGAAATTGAAGGGTTGAGCTATGAAGAAATCGCGAATGTAATGTCGTGTCCTGTGGGTACGGTGAGATCCCGTATTTTTAGGGCTCGCGAGGCGATTGATAAAGTTATTCAACCGTTGTTAGAAAATTAAAAAGAAATAAAATCAAAAAAAGATGAACTTTCTTTTTTCCACGATGACTAACAGCTGTGTTAGGGTAGTTAACGATCACTTTGATCTGGAAATGAATATATGACGCAACAGCAAGAAAAATTGTCCGCATTCATGGATGGTGAGATAGAAGGCAATGACATTATCGATGCAATTAAGCACGATGAAGCGCTTCAAGCCAAATGGCAACGTTACCATGTATATCGCGGTGCAATGCGTAAAGAAGCAAGTGTTGCCCCACAGTTGGACATCACCGCAAGCGTAGCTGCTGCGCTTGAAAACGAGCCAGCGATAGTTGCACCTAAACGCTCGCGCTGGAAGTCGATGCCATTGATTGGCAATGTCGTTCCTTTTGCGAAGCAGTCAGGCCAGTTTGCAGTAGCCGCATCGGTGGCAGTGGCAGTTATCTTTGGTGTTCAATACACTAATCAAGAAGCGCCTACCGAGCCATTTATGACAGCGCCAACGATTGCTCCTCAAGGTGGATTGTCTCCAGTGAGTTTGGAACAAACCAGAACGTTACCGCGTAACGACATGAATGAAATGCTTGAGAAAAAGCGCAAAATTAATGCATTGATTGCTGATCATGAGCAGCAAATAAAGCTTAAGCAAGCGCAAGAGGACGAGGGTGAAAGCGAAACAAGTGGACCAAAGCGCCCATAAGTTATCGCAGCCAGTCAACATTAGTTGGAATGTGCTTTCGCAAGTGAATTGTGACTGACATACATTTCATATTTTAATCATACCAGCATATACTGCTGGTATGTTTGTTTTAAGGCGGGAAAAAATGCGCTGTAGTTCTATCCTTGCACTTTTTTTCATTTCGGGCACGGCTATTCAGCCCACTGTTGCCCAAACTGCTTCGCTGAGCGAAGAAACGAAAGCTCCTATTGCTCCAGTCGAAAACGTGAATGATGGCGACGTTGAATTAGACGCTAGCTCAGAATCAAACACAAGGGCTGGCCGACTAGATGAAGCTGATCAAGAGGAAGCAGTGCAAGAAGACTTGATTCAAGAGCAACTTGAACAAAATCGAAGCGAGCAAAATGCATCTGCTTCTCTCGCGCGCGAGCCTCAATCGGCCAACCAGTGGCTAGCTGAACTTCAAAACATTATAACCAATGCCAATTTCCAAGTGTCTTTTGTGCAAACTATTGCAGGGAAGGAAACCGTTCCTTATTTGTGGCGCCACGGGATAATGGAAGATGGCTCTGAATTAGAGCAGTTAAATCTTCAAAATGGACCAGGCCGCGAGCTCATTCGTGTGAACGATGTGGTGAGTGTATTTGAGCCAGATGTACAACCCTATAGTTTGCGCTCGAAGCACATTAACGGGCCTATTCCTAGTGCGCTACTTTATCACCCTGAACAGCTAGCTGAAGCTTATGAGTTTGTAGCGGTGGGCCGAGCTCGGGTAGCAGGGCGTTCAGCGCAGCAGATACGAATAGTCAGCCGAGATAATACGCGATTTGGCTACCAGCTTTGGCTGGATGAGTCATCTGGCATGTTGCTCAAACTGAACATGCTTGATTTGCAAGGGGCGCTATTAGAACAAATTCAGGTCACGGCATTTGCGATATCTGCAGAGCCTGCAGAATATTTCTCACGCATAAATTCGGCGTCGTTACCCGCGCCCATGGCGCTAAGCAATACGCCAAATCGTGCACACAAATGGGACGTCACCTATTTGCCGGCTGGCATGCGAGAAATAAAACAAGATACAAGACGACTGGCCTTAACAGGTCAGGTTGTAGAATATAAACTTTTCTCAGATGGATTGGTTGACGTATCTGTGTATGTTCAGCCTGCGGAAGATGCGTTAGGTGAGACGCTGGCGCTGCGTAATGAAGTGAGTACGTTTTTAACGTTAACAGACGGCAAGGCGCAAGTGACAGTGGTGGGAGAAATACCCTTGCAAACCGCTAACGCTATTGCTACGTCTTTACGCCCCGTCAGCAGTGCAAGTGAATAACCGCGCGATTGAGTAACAATGATAAGAGAAACCGCCACCGTAGTTGCCGTTAATGGCGATACGGTCACCGTAGAAGCAGCGATTAAGTCGACCTGTAACGCCTGCCAAGCACAAAGTGATTGTGGTACCGGCGTTATTTCTCGTGCGCTTGCACCGAAAACGCAGCAGTTGACGCTGCGCACTCCCATGCCTGTGCGGGTTGGCCAAGAAGTGATTGTAGGTATACCGGAAGCAGGTATTTTAAGTGCATCGGCTTGGTTGTATTTGCTACCGCTCATTGCGTTTATCGGGGCATATTCGGTGTCTATATCATTACTTAGTAGTAACGGCTTTACTCACGAGTTATGGGCCATGCTGCCAAGTGGATTAGTAACCTTCTTTACCTATAAGTTAATTGCTTACAAGTTGCGTCGTGTAGAACGTACAAAATATCAACCTGTGCTATTGGGTCAACAAGACAACAGTGCAGTAGAACATTGATTTTTTGAAGGGCTTTACGCTACTCATTTTTTAATACGGGACTGTTTTATAAAAGGCCGGTTTATATGAGGCCAATTTATACGAGGCCATTTTGCACGAGATTATAGCGTTAACTCACGCTCATCAATGTAGTCAAGTTTTGAGATAGGACGAGGAAGTCACGTCAGGTTGCCACTTCCATTCGTTATGTTTCTTGAAAGTAATAAATTTTCCACCACGCCAATTCGCTTTTCGTGCAAGAAATGGGTAAAATCCGCACGCGCTGCGTATAACCCTTGAAGCAAGGCAAGCAGCATTTTTTTGTTTAATGAATTTTTCTGCAGGTAATTTCCAGCATTATGCAACAATCGCACATTCGTAACTTCAGTATTATCGCCCACATTGACCACGGTAAGTCTACGCTGTCAGACCGTCTAATCCAGCATTGTGGAGGGCTAACAGACCGTGAAATGGCTGAACAGGTTCTCGACTCAATGGACCTAGAAAAAGAGCGCGGTATTACTATCAAAGCGCAAAGCGTAACGCTGAACTACGAAGCGCGCGACGGCGAAACTTATCAGCTTAACTTCATCGACACTCCTGGACACGTTGACTTTACCTACGAAGTATCTCGTTCTCTTGCTGCCTGTGAAGGTGCGCTTTTGGTTGTTGATGCAGGTCAGGGCGTAGAAGCACAGACATTGGCAAACTGCTATACCGCCATCGAGATGGATATGGAAGTAGTGCCTGTACTAAATAAAATCGACCTGCCTCAGGCCGAGCCAGACCGCGTTGCAGAAGAAATTGAAGATATTGTTGGTATCGATGCACTGGACGCTGTGCGCTGCTCAGCAAAAACCGGTATCGGTATTGAAGATGTACTTGAAGTCATTGTAAATAAAATCCCGCCGCCAGAAGGTGACCGCGAAGCGCCACTTAAAGCGCTGATCATCGATTCTTGGTTCGACAACTACCAAGGCGTTGTTTCACTGGTTCGTATTGTCGAAGGCGAGTTGACCAAGAAAGACAAAATTCAAATTATGTCAAATGGTCAAACGCATCAGGTTGACAAAATTGGTGTATTTACGCCCAAGCCACTCGATACAGGCACATTAAAAGCTGGCGAAGTAGGCTTTATCATCGCAGGAATTAAAGATATCCAAGGCGCGCCTGTGGGCGACACCATTACCTTGGCACGTGAGCCAGCTGACGCAATGCTTCCGGGCTTTAAAAAGGTTAAACCTCAGGTTTATGCCGGTATTTTTCCAATAAGCTCTGATGACTACGAAGACTTCCGTGACGCCCTGGCGAAACTAAGCCTGAATGACGCTTCACTGTTTTATGAGCCAGAAAGCTCCGCCGCGCTAGGTTTTGGATTTCGTATTGGTTTCCTTGGCATGCTACACATGGAAATCATTCAAGAGCGTTTAGAGCGTGAGTATGACTTGGGTCTTATCACTACTGCGCCAACGGTAATTTACGAAGTAGAAACAACCAAGGGCGAAATCCTTACCGTAGATAGCCCGGCTAAGCTACCTCCGGTAAACGATATTGCAGAAATTCGTGAGCCTATGGTTGAAGCCAACATTCTTGTGCCACAAGAATACCTAGGCAACGTAATTACGCTTTGTGTTGAGAAGCGCGGTATGCAAACCAACATGACATACCACGGTAAGCAAGTTGCGGTAACTTATGAGCTGCCAATGGCAGAAGTGGTGCTCGATTTCTTCGACCGTTTGAAATCGACCAGCCGTGGTTTTGCATCGCTTGATTACAACTTTAAGCGTTTCCAGACATCAGACATGGTGCGTGTTGATATTCTAATTAACGGTGAACGTGTAGACGCGTTAGCGGTAATTACGCACAGAGAAAACTCTCAAGGCCGTGGTCGTGAGCTGGTCGAAAAGCTTCGCGAGCTTATTCCACGACAAATGTTCGATATCGCTATTCAGGCAGCTATCGGTAACCATATTGTTGCAAGAAGTACAGTTAAACAGCTACGTAAAAACGTAATCGCGAAGTGTTACGGCGGTGACGTAAGCCGTAAGAAGAAACTACTTCAAAAGCAGAAAGAAGGTAAAAAGCGAATGAAGCAAGTGGGTAATGTTGAATTGCCACAAGATGCGTTCCTTGCAGTATTGAAGGTGGGCAAATAATGGCGAATTACTTCTCCTTGATTTTGGTGGCACTCACCTTAATAACAGGATTAATCTGGCTAGTGGATAGCCTAGTGTTTGCGCCAAAGCGAAAAGCACGTTTACAGGCTGCGGCAACCGCAGAAGGGGCGCGCTATGGAGAAGATCCTCAACTGCCGTACTTAGTTGATACTTCGCAACAGATTTTCCCTGTTATTGCCTTCGTTTTGGTATTGCGCTCGTTTTTATATGAGCCTTTTCAAATTCCATCAGGTTCTATGATGCCTACCTTACTGGTTGGTGACTTCATCTTGGTTGAAAAGTTTGCGTACGGCGTGAAAGACCCGGTCTTCAGAACTAAGCTCATTGAAACCGGCGTTCCTGAGCGTGGTGATGTGGTGGTTTTCAAATACCCTGAAGACCCATCAATTGACTACATTAAACGGGTAATTGGTTTACCGGGCGATACTGTGGTTTATCAAAATAAACAGGTTTATATCAAACCGAAGTGTGAGACTGGCAACAACTGTCCTAAATTGAAAGCCGTACCGCTGACGTTCCAAGAGCGTGGTGAGTTCGTACAGGACATGGCGCAGCTTATGCGTTACACCGAAGATTTAGGCACAGTAGAGCATGACATTTTGCGCCACCCAGTACGCGAGATTTCGCCAGTTAATTTTTATACCCAGCCTGGAACGCGTAGCAATGAGTGGATTGTGCCAGAAGGTCAGTATTTCGTGCTAGGCGATAACCGAGACAACAGCCGCGACAGCCGTTTCTGGGGTTTTGTGCCAGATGCAAACTTGGTTGGAAAAGCGGTGGCGATTTGGATTTCATTTGAATTTGAGCGCAGCCCGTCAGACTTCCTTCCAACGTGGGTACCAACAGGTGTTCGATTTGAGCGAGCAGGTGGCATTCATTAATGCAGGGAATTGATAAATATCGTCGTCTGTACAAGGCGATAGGCTACACATTTACCAATGAAGCTTTATTGGAACAAGCGCTTACTCATCGTAGTGCGGCCAAGCAGCACAACGAGCGACTTGAATTTTTGGGTGACGCTATTTTAGGGATGATTGTTGGGGAAACGCTGTTTAAGCGATTCCCAACTGTGCCAGAAGGCAAGCTTACCCGCATGCGCTCTACTTTGGTTAAAGGAGACACACTGGCAGAACTTGCAAAGGAAGCCAGTGTGGGTGAACTGCTAAACTTAGGGCCCGGTGAGCTCAAAAGTGGTGGTCATCGCAGAAGTTCGATTTTAGCCGATGCCGTTGAAGCTATTTTAGGGGCTATTTACCTTGATTCCGGTATGGACGAGGTACGAGGCGTTATAGACCGTTTATGGGAAACCCGCATAAACAAACTAGACCCTAATGCCCACCCTAAAGACAGCAAAACACGTCTTCAAGAGTTTTTACAAGGTCGTAAACAAGCGCTGCCAACCTATGAGGTGTTGTCTATTTCAGGGAAAGATCACGCACAAACATTTGAAGTTAGCTGCAAGGTAGAAAGCTTACCAGAAGCCGTAGTGGCGTCTGGCAATAGCCGCCGAAAAGCAGAACAAGAAGCTGCTCGTTTAACATTGGAGAAGCTTGATGACAACGCATGATGAATCGAATTTGCCTGAAATGCCTGATATTCAAACTCGCTGTGGCCTAGTTGCCATAGTAGGCCGCCCTAATGTGGGTAAATCGACCTTGCTTAACCGCTTGCTAGGGCAAAAGGTAAGTATTACTTCGCGTAAACCGCAAACTACTCGCCACCGCATTCTTGGTATAGACACCGACGGTGATTATCAAGCGATTTACGTCGATACCCCAGGGCTTCACCAAGACGAAAAGCGCGCGATCAACCGCTATATGAACCGCGCGGCATCAAGCTCTTTGGCTGAAGTTGGCCTTGTGCTTTTTGTTGTAGAGGGCGACCGATTCAACGCCGAAGATGAAATGGTATTAAGTAAGGTTAAACAAGCAAACCTTCCTTGCTATCTCATCGTAAACAAGATGGATAAGGTTGAAGATAAAGAAAACTTTATGGTTCACCTTAAAAAGCTTGGCGAAAAGCACCCGTTTGAGCACATGATCCCTATCAGTGCTAAACAGGGCCGAATGGTTGACGAAATTAGAGAGTTGGTGGCCAAGTCGCTACCTAAAAGTGAGTTTTTCTTCCCAGAAGATTACATCACTGACCGCTCAAGCCGTTTTATGGCTGCTGAAATCATTCGCGAAAAGCTTATGCGCTTCACCGGCGATGAACTGCCTTACTCTACTACTGTGGAAATTGAGCAATTCAAAATGGCAGACAACGGTGTTTATCGTATCAGCGGTCTGATTTTGGTAGAGCGTGAAACCCAAAAACGCATGATCATCGGTAAAGGCGGAAAGCATTTGAAAACCATTGGTGAGCAAGCGCGTAAAGATATGGAAAACTTGTTCGACAACAAAGTATTTCTAGAACTTTGGGTGAAAGTGAAACAAGGCTGGGCAGACGATGAACGTGCTCTGCGCTCTCTAGGTTACGGTGACGACAGTAACTTCTAGTTCACGCCTATATTATCTTTATAACGCTAGTTAGCTTTAACTGGCGTTATATTAGGCAAAGATAGTGAGTTAGCATCCTCACCAAGTGGCGTAGCCGTATGGCTTGTGGGCAACTACCTCAGTTAGAAGTGCTTATGTGAGCATTGACACGGCTGTTTACTTACTCGGTTTCAACATCACTAGCAGGCACAACAACTTCTTTTTAGGAGCGGTATATGGCAATTTCAGATATGCGCAGGCAGTACTCAAAGGGCAGTTTGAGTGAGTCAGATATAACTTCAAATCCGTTTACTTTATTCGATAAATGGTTAAAAGATGCCATTGACGCCGGAATTCCTGATCCTACTGCTATGACGGTTGCCACCGTCGATGCCAGCGGCCAACCTTCTCAGCGTATCGTTTTGTTAAAAGATGTCAGTGAAAAGGGCTTTGTGTTTTTCACTAACTTAGGCAGCCGTAAGGCACAAGAGTTAGCGGTAAACCCTAAAGTGTCGTGCCACTTTCCATGGTTTTTTATGGAGCGCCAAGTTCGCGTATGTGGCAGCGTTGAAAAGCTTTCTGTTTCTGAGAATGCCGCCTATTTCTTTTCGCGACCGAAAGACAGTCAGCTAGCAGCGTATGCGTCAAAACAAAGCAAACCTATTGGCAGCAGGGAGCTTCTACTGACCCAGTTTAAGCAGTTAAAAGATAAGTTTGCTAACAAAGAGCTTCCCGTGCCGGACTTTTGGGGCGGTTTCAGGATCGTGCCACATCAAATTGAGTTTTGGCAAGGTGGAGAAGATAGGCTACATGACCGCTTTGAATACAACAAAACTGAAGATGGCGCGTGGGTAACACAGCGCCTAATGCCGTAGGGAATAAGTTCACCTTTCGTTCCCACTAAAGTACTTCTCTAGAATGTGAGCCCGCTTAACTATTGAGCTTGTAGGTAGCGTGCGGCGAGATAAGTAACAAGGAGGCATCTAAACCGTGATTGATAGCCATTGCCATCTCGACTTACTTGCACAAAAAAAAGATCTTAGAGTTGCGTTAGAAAGCGCCAAAGCCGCAGAGCTTACTCGCATCATGGCGCCTAGCATTAACCCCGAATCTTGGCAGGCGTTACAAGCACTCAGTGAACGCTATGAGAGCCTTTTATCGATTGATACTGCGCTTGGGCTCCATCCTTATTTTTTAACTTGCAGTGAGCTTGAAAAGCCAGAGCAAACACTCAAGGAGAGTCTTCGTCAACTTGAAGCCGCTACGGCTAACTTGCACCCTTCGGTAAAAGCCTTGGGGGAAACAGGTATCGATGGGCATATAAGCGTGCCGTTAGCGCTTCAAAAGGAAGCGCTACACAACCATTTGAAACTTGCTGATAAAGTATCGTTACCCGTAATTTTACATCACAGAAAAAGTCATCATTTGCTCGTTGAAGCGCTGAAGCTAGCCAACTATCAGGGAGTGGGGGTTGTGCATGCTTTTTCAGGAAGTATTGAAGCGGCCAAAGGGTATATTGAGCGAGGGTTTTACCTAGGTATAGGCGGTACGATCACCTATGAGCGTGCTCAAAAAACACGAAACACCCTTGGGTTTTTGTTAGAACACCATTTTGATAAATTGCTTTTAGAAACGGATGCCCCTGATATGCCCATGTGCGGTAGACAAGGAGAAGCAAACGAACCTCGTTATTTATCAGATGTCGTTGACGTTATACGCGACTGCTATGGGGTGCCACTTAAAGAAATAGTCTCCACCACTACAGTGAACTACACTCGACTATTCAATATTGATGCTGGAAGAGAAGCATAGACGTCCAAACTAGCTATCTAGCGCTTCTCTTTATTTCTTTTTGATTCAATTACCTGAATAAACCATGGGCGAGATTTATAAAAGGCCCGGGTTAGGTAAATACCTAGCATGAGCGCTAAAAAGACGAGAATACACGCAATAAGAGCAAGCTGGTAGCGCAATGTCAGTGGACTCTCGAGGACAGCCTGCGTGTTCATGTGAATATTCACATAACCTAGTAAATTTTCATTATCATCAGTGATAACGCCAACATAAGTTAGCGGCGTTACACTTTGCGACTGACTCATCGACACCACGCTCTCAATTTGGGGCAAAGGGGCAATATATCTTCCGTCTTTATCAAACACGGACAACGCAAGAATGTGTGGTTCGTTTATCAAAATAGCAGCGACACTCTCAATGTAATCCCTTCTGGCAATATTGTTTAATAACGCCGTGCCAGCATCGATTTCAAGGCCTTCACTGGTGAGCTGATCTGCTATGAATGCGGGCTGAAGAAGTTTTGCATATTGTCTGGCAATGCTTTCTCCAGAAAAGCGGGTTTGAACTGTCAGCCAGTCATTTTGGTACTGCTGTAACAAAAGTATTAACACAACCACCAGCGCAAATACCGTACTCACTACTAAGGTATGAAAAAGCCTTTTCAATGCCGTATACAAAGAGTGGGAGCTGCTTTTTACTTGTGATTGGGCTTTGCTAAGCACGTCTACCAATGCGTAATTCCATAAATGCCATGAGTTGCCTAACAGTAGGTGAAATCTAAATAATTTTAAAGAGGATATTTTATTAGTTAGCCTAATTGGTTAGCATTAGTGCATCATTTGCCAACCACCGCAGTTTCTGTGTGCGTTATGAAAGACACCTTTACCATTAATATTAGTAATGACCAAATTCATCTAGCTTCCTCGCTGTCAAACATTGTCAATAATGAGCACAATGAGCACTCTTGTTCGCATACGCTGACTGTAATCGGTCAAGCCGTCACACCTTATTTATTGAAAGGTGTATGTGAAAAGCTTAGAGATGTATTCACACCGCTGAGCGCCGCGTTTCATCATTTGCATCAGCAGATGGGTGACGACGTTGTTGAAGTTAGGGGAAATCTGGTTAACGCAGACCTTGAAGAGATTAAACCGCTACTTAGTGATGTAAGTAAAGCATTCAACCTCGATGTCGGCCTTCAAGCTTCTCGACCGTCCTTGTCTACGCCTGGGCTACTGGTCATGGATATGGATAGTACCGTGATTGCCATCGAATGTATTGATGAGATAGCAAAACTAGCTGGGGTTGGTGAGCAGGTTGCCGAAGTTACAGCGAAAGCCATGCGCGGCGAAATAGCATTTAACGATAGCTTAACGCACAGAGTAGCATGCTTAGAAGGCGTGCCTATTAATCACCTCAATCAAATACGTGACAGCATTCCAATAATGCCTGGTATTCAAGTACTGCTTAGTCACTTGAAAAAGCATGATTGGAAGTTGGCTATCGCATCTGGAGGCTTCACGTTTTTTGCTGATCACTTAAAAGAGAGGCTAGGCCTTGACTATGCGATTTCCAATACGCTAGCGGTATATGATGAGTGTTTAACGGGTAAGGTGGTTGGTGAAATTATCAATGCAGACGTAAAAGCCCGTACCGTAAGAGAACTTGCAGAAAAGTGGCAAATACCATCTACTCAAACTGTGGCTATGGGCGATGGCGCCAACGACCTAGTCATGATGGCCGAGTCTGCCTTAGGCGTGGCGTGCCACGGAAAGCCTTTAGTTAACGAAAAAGCAGATGTGGCAATACGCGTGGGTAGTTTGCACAGCCTACTGTACTTCTTAGATAAATAATTGATCAAGGTCAGTGATAGAGAAACGCTAGCTTTTCGAGGTGAACCAAGCTGGCGTTCACTCGTTTTCAGCTAGCATCAACGCGGCAGCTCTACGCTATACGCGATGTACTCTCGCGTTAATATTGTACTTGGCCCCAAATTATACGGGTGAAGTAACAATATTCAGCTGCGCGAGTTTACAGTAATACTAGGCTGAACCGTACTTTTAAGGGTTTTGTTTGCTGTGATGTCTTCCATCGTAAAACCGTATCTGATGAGAACTTCATCGGTCACGTCGATAAGATGAGAGCATGCAGCAATGCTCCACATTTTTTTCTCTAACTCGCGGGCTCTGTGCATGGCGTACATGGTAACGTAGTTAATTTCTGTTTGCAGCATGGTTAGATCAGGCTTACCCGTGGTGGTTAGCATCACGTGTATAGCAACAAACTGGCCCCGAACCATGGCTTCTTTGATAAACGCACGGCGCTGCTCGTTACTTTCGAATTTATGCGAGTAACGCGGAATAATTGCCATTCGCGGTTCTTTCTGAGAGGCATCAAATGAAATGAAGAGCTCTTGTCGCAAAGGCATATTTTCAAGCTTGACCGCTTTAATTCCGCTTTGAACGAATGGTGAATCTTGCTTTCTATCTCTGAACAAAAACTCCAAATTCACCTTGCTACGCTCGGCATACTGTGTAGTAAGTGTGGTAATTCTTTCGTCTTGTTTCCCGACAATGCACGCCTGGGGCGTGTATCGCACACCTTCTTTGCTCATCAAAAAAGATAGAGAAGTCGCGTTTCTGGCGTTTATGCAGCGAAGCGCTTGCCCAATGCCAGGAACCTCTTCTTCATCGTTATCGACCTTTAGGTTGCCTTTATTCTTTTTTATTAATTCTTCAAAGAAATTACGTGCGCTTTTACCTTCATCGCCGGTCGCGGTTTTCAGGTGAAGGATTTTTTTCTCTACATTATGATAGATGATATCGTATTGAAGATGCATAACATCAAAAGCGTTTGCTATCTCTTGAAGGCGAGGGAACGCGACTTCGACTCTACCCTCTAAACTGCCGCTGTAGTCTTTTGTAAGCTCAATTCGAAGGCCTAAGCCATGAACTGAAATGTCCTCGCTTATGCCTCGATGGACCGTCGTCTCACCATTAAACCTTGCCTCAATCTGTGTTCTTAACTGATAGCGGCTTTCTATGCGCTGTTCTTCGTACTTAAAGCGAACCAGATGAATATTGGAGGCTGCACGATTTCTGGGGTGACCAAAAATCCTTAAATGGGAAAGATTGTCTCGATTAAACTTAATCTCGTTATAGGTTTCTTGCCCTGTTACCGAGGTCACGTCAGTTACATGAGCAAGATAGCGAAGGTTTTTTAACTTAGACATCAATCGCGCAGAGGGCGGTGTATTGAGTTTTTTTACTTTGTGGCCAACAGAGTCTGGAATAGAGAGTGGAATGTGCGCTTGTTCTGGCTCCATTTCTGTTAGCGTTATTTTAAATACCCGCCAGCTGGCCTTTCTTGAGCCAAAACCTAGGAACACACGTGACAATATTTCTTTTTGCTGAAGTTCCTCATAAGCGGCGGAATAAAAATAAACCTTATCGCTATGCAGGTGCGTAAAACTAAAAACAAAAATCTCTCTTACTTCATCCGACTTGTTGAGTAAACGCGCGAGTCTTTCTTGCGTAAGTAAGAAATTCAAGCGACAGTTGTCTTCTTCATCTTGCCAATATTGAACGGTTTCTCGGTTAACTTCATTTACCATTGCATAGCGTGGAACCAAGGTTTCGTTAACAACATCAATGAATATTGGAAGTGTAGGGCTGCGAGGAGAAAAGTACTGCTCGCAGGTCTTGCTGGTTATCGCTTCAATGGTATTCGTCATGTTCACTTTATAACGACGTTTATTGCCGTGTATGAAGGTTTCTAAGAACTTGTCGAATGCCGGGTTTGGGTGAGTCTTGTCGCGCTGTAGGGCTAAGTAGTTAACGTCATTCTTTGTAATGATTTTCACTAGTTTGTAAGCAATGCCATTTTTTTTATCCATGGCAAATTCGCTTTCAAGCCCTCTGAAGTAGATGAAAAGGGTCTCGCCTTTTTCAAAAGAAGAGTCTTTTGATAACTTTATCTGCAGGCCTTCAAGAGAAATATCTACGCTTAACCCACGCATTGATTGATTGGCGCTATTAAATAATTCTACCGCCACAGCGAAGTTCATGCGTTCAGTGTTGCGCTGTCTATAGTCGAGAAGGTTTACAATGGGAACTTTAAATTGCTCTAAAACTGCTGAACGTTTTTTAACTTCGGGGTTTTCCTTATCTGCGCGCTCTTGAGCAAGCTCTTTTTCACGCATTAGGCGAAAGTTGTTTTCGGTATTTTGTACTGCCTCGTAAACGCCATAAGTATATCGACCAAATACCCTCAACTGCTCTTCAAACTTGTCAACAGCCACGTCATCCATGTAGTGGCTTCTACCTTCGTGCACATACTTTTTGCACTTTCCGTCAACATGGCCGCGCAAATCTATGGTACGCATACAAGGTTTGGCTAAACGCTTTACTTCCATTTTGATGAGGAAGCGCTTTTCTTTCGGCACATCAGATGCAGTCTGAAGCAATACCTGATTAAATTCAGGCTCATTAACCATAGGCTTTAGCTGTTCAATAATGTCAGCGTATTGCTTTAAATCTTGACTCATGAATGCGCAACTTTGTTGTTTAGTATCATTATTTTAGTTGTTATCGGCAAATCAGTAAAACTCATTAGCCCGTAAAGTCGTTATACTTTTGTACCGTTTTTCTGGAGGAGAACTGACCTTAGGTTTGTGCTTAATTCACCGTTGTTAAGTGTTAGAATACTCTTTTTAAGCAATGGATAAAACTGGAATATGGCAAAACGTAAAACTGCTTATGTGTGTTCTGACTGCGGTGCAGAGTTCCCTCGCTGGCAAGGTCAATGTTCGGAGTGTAAAGCGTGGAATACGATAAGTGAGTTTGTGGTTGCAAGTGCCAAAAGTGTCGCACGCCAAACCACGTCAGGCTATGCAGGGCAAACCGCAGCCAGAATTGAGACGTTAAATGCAATAGATCTCGAATCACTACCGCGATTCTCGTCAACATTTAAAGAGCTCGATAGAGTGTTAGGGGGGGGAATAGTCCCTGGGGCAGCTATGCTAATCGGTGGTTCGCCAGGTGCAGGTAAAAGTACGCTCTTGCTTCAAGTGATGTGCCAAATGGCAAAAAGCGAAACCGCATTATATGTGACAGGGGAAGAGTCGCTTCAGCAAGTGGCTATGCGAGCGAAGCGCTTAAATCTACCTGACGACAAGCTGATGATGCTAGCGGAAACAAACGTGGAAACTATCTGCGATTTAGCGCTCTCGAAAAAGCCTAAAATTATGGTTATCGACTCTATTCAAGTAATGCACGTGTCAGATGTGCAGTCTGCGCCAGGCAGTGTGTCGCAAGTACGAGAAAGTGCAGCGTATTTGACGCGCTTTGCCAAACAAAATCATATTGCCATGTTCATTGTTGGCCATGTAACAAAAGACGGTAACTTGGCAGGTCCGAAAGTTCTTGAGCACTGTATCGATAGCTCTATGATGCTGGAAGGAGAAAGTGATGGTCGCTACCGTACGCTTCGAAGTCATAAAAACCGCTTTGGTGCGGTAAATGAGCTCGGCGTGTTTGCCATGACAGAAAAAGGCCTTAAAGAGGTAAGTAACCCATCAGCCATATTCTTGAGTCGAGGTGACAATGAAACGCCAGGGTCTAGCGTTATGGTTATCTGGGAGGGTACCCGCCCGTTACTCGTAGAAATACAGGCGTTGGTAGACTATTCGCAGATGTCGAACCCAAGGCGAATCGCTGTAGGGTTGGATCAGAACCGTTTGTCTATGCTGCTCGCGGTTTTGCATCGACATGGCAATGTGCAAATGAATGATCAAGACGTTTTTGTCAACGTGGTAGGCGGTGTAAGAGTATCAGAGACCAGTGCAGACTTAGCCTTATTATTGGCCATGATTTCAAGCTTTAGAAATCGCTCGCTGCCTAGAGATTTGATTGTATTCGGCGAAGTCGGGCTAGCCGGCGAGATTCGCCCGGTTCCTAATGGAACGGAACGCATTATCGAGGCGGCGAAACATGGTTTTAAGCGGGCGATCGTGCCAAAAGCCAACGCGCCTAAGCAAGCCATAAATGGCATGAAAGTGGTACCGGTAGCGCGCTTATCTGAGGCGTTAGACGCGCTTGAGTAATGTGAAAGGCTCAACATTTACGTAAAGTGTTGACGGTGCCTGTTAGAATGAAAGGCCTATTGAATGGGCCTTTCCTGTATTAAACGAGTGAAACGCGTTTTTTTTAAAAGTTAATGTGGCGCCTGATAAACCGCATTAACTAATGCATTCAGGTCTTTCTCTTCAATACTGGCGTCTTCGCTGTTTAAAGTAATTAAACGACGAAGGGCGCTAATGCTGTCTACATCCATTCGCTCAACTTTACAGCCTAATGAGACCCGTTCTTTCCTACTGTCGGCATGACGATACAACTGCGAAATAGAAAGGGTTATTAAAGGACTGTCCTCATTTGCTTTGAAGGTAGCAGTGTAAGGGTCGTGACTGTCAAAAGGTAAGTGTGACAACGCCGTTTCGGTAGCTTGAAGTTTAATGCCTTGAAGCGATACGTCGCTAACTACCACATCAATACTAACGTCATTGTGTGCCAGTTTGCCATTTACGTTCAGAGATACCCGTTGGAATTGGCGCTTATCTGTCATTACTCAAATACCTAATGTTTGTCTACGACCTCAGTATTGGCCAATTTGCGTGGGTTCGCAATGAAAAGCGAACAAATAAAAAAGCCGCTATCATTGATAGCGGCTTTTGGTGTCGGCTCAGAGTTATTACACTCTATAATATCTCTGGTACCGAGTTATTTAGACATACGCTTATATTTAAGGCGATGCGGTTCAACCACATCTTGTCCAAACTCTTGCTTCAACCAGCTTTCGTAGTCTGAGTAGTTGCCTTCGAAGAAGTTGATGTTACCTTCATCGCGGTAATCCATAATGTGTGTTGCTACACGGTCTAGGAACCAACGGTCGTGCGAGATAACCATGGCACAGCCTGGGAACTCCAACAACGCGTTTTCCAAGGCGCGAAGTGTTTCTACGTCTAGGTCGTTGGTTGGCTCATCCAGTAGCAATACGTTGCCGCCTGCCTTAAGCAGCTTCGCAAGGTGAACACGGTTACGCTCACCACCTGACAAGTCTTTGATGAATTTCTGCTGGTCGGTGCCTTTAAAGTTAAAACGACTGCAGTAGGCGCGGCTGTTAATTTCAAAGTTACCAATGCGAATAATGTCTTGCTCGTCAGAAATTTCTTTCCACACAGTGTTGTTTTCGTTCATGTGGTCGCGGAACTGTTCTACCGCAGCAATTTGAACGGTTTCACCTAAATCGATGGTGCCTGAATCAGGTTGTTCTGCACCGGTAAGCATTCTGAACAAGGTTGATTTACCCGCGCCGTTTGGACCCACAATACCTACAATGGCACCCTTTGGCACTTTAAACGTTAAGTCATCGATAAGTACGCGATCGCCATACGACTTTTTAAGGTTGCTTACTTCAATAACCTTGTCACCTAAGCGCTCACCTGGCGGGATGAAAAGTTCGTTGGTTTCGTTACGTTTTTGGTAGTCGCTGGTAGATAGTTCTTCAAAGCGAGCCATACGAGCTTTACTTTTAGCATGACGACCTTTTGGGTTAGAGCGAACCCACTCAAGTTCCTGTTTCATGCTCTTCATACGCGCCGTTTCGGTGCGCTCTTCCTGTTCAAGTCGGTTTTCTTTCTGTTCCAACCATGAAGAGTAGTTACCTTCCCACGGAATACCTTCACCACGGTCTAGTTCTAAAATCCAACCTGCAACGTTATCAAGGAAGTATCTATCGTGGGTAATAGCGACCACCGTGCCTTCATAATCGTGAAGGAAGCGCTCTAGCCATGCGACTGATTCTGCGTCTAGGTGGTTAGTGGGTTCGTCTAGAAGCAACATTTCAGGCTTCTCTAGAAGCAGGCGACACAGCGCCACGCGACGGCGTTCACCACCAGATAGTTTGCTTACATCCGCATCCCACGCTGGAAGGCGAAGTGCATCAGCGGCACGCTCTAAGGCATTTTCTAGGTTGTGACCGTCTTTGGCTTGAATAATGGCTTCAAGCTCACCTTGCTCTTTTGCAAGGGCGTCAAAATCAGCATCCGCTTCTGCATAGGCTGCGTACACTTCATCAAGGCGAGTCAATGCGTGTTTAACGTCAGCAACGGCTTCTTCGATATTGCCGCGAACATCTTTTGTTTCATCAAGCTGAGGCTCCTGAGGAAGGTAGCCCACTTTTAAGCCCGGTTGAGGGCGCGCTTCACCTTCAATATCGGTATCTACGCCAGCCATAATGCGAAGTAAGGTTGATTTACCTGCACCGTTTAGACCTAGCACACCAATTTTGGCGCCTGGGAAAAAGCTAAGTGAGATATTTTTTAGAATGTGTCTATTAGGTGGGACGATTTTGCCCACGCGATGCATACTGTAAACGTATTGCGCCATGCTCTATCCTCGCTGAAAAAGCGGTGAAAAATAATAAAGTCCTAATTGGGCGTATTCTACTCGTAACAGGGTAGTTTATGCCAGTTACTTACGCTTAGTGTATTTGTGCTTGGCGATATTTTAATCACTCATGCCAAAAAGATCGATTTATGCATCGGTTGGCGAGTTGATTTAAGGTAAACTTGTTTTTATAAGCATGAGTAAACATGGGCTTTAGGGTGAACTAGCAAACAGCAATAAAGAACCCAAAGCGATAGACTCAACACTATTCATATCTCTGAACAGGTAATTATGATGACCGCTATGAGTAAACGCACATACAGTCTGGAAGAGCTTGCCAAACATGTAGGTGGGGAAGTGCAGGGCGATGGAAACATTACTATCTCTGCAGTAGGTACGTTATCTGGTGCAGCATCGCACCAAATTTCGTTTCTGACCAATCCTAAATACAAGCCGCAGTTAAAAGATACTCAGGCTGGTGCGGTAATTCTGCACAAAAACTTGAAAGATGATAGCCCAGTTCCAGCGCTGGTTGTGGCAAACCCTCATGCAGCGTTCGCCCTCATTGCTCAGTTGTTCGATACTACCCCAGCGGTAGCGACAGGTATTGCTGAGTCAGCGGTAATTGCGCCATCTGCCCGCATCGGCAGTGATGTATCGCTAGGCCACAATGTAATCATTGAAGAGAACGTGGTTTTAGGCGATAGAGTTACTGTAGGCGCGAATACGGTTATTCGTAGAGGTACCCATATTGGTGAAGGCTGTACCATTCACCCGAACGTAACTATCTATCATGACGTTGTGATCGGTAAGCGTGTGACAATTCATAGCCAAACAGTGATTGGCGCGGCAGGCTTTGGTTACGCTAACGATAAAGGCGTTTGGATCCCTATTCCACAAACTGGGTCAGTTCGCATTGGAGATGATAGTCAGATTGGTGCTAGCAGCAGCATAGACCGCGGCGCGATGGAAGATACGGTTTTAGGCACCAATGTTATTATCGATAACCAAGTACAAATTGGCCACAACTGTATTATTGGTGATCATTCATGCATTTGCGGCGCTACCGGTATTGCTGGTAGCTGTCATATCGGCAAGCACGTGATTATTGGTGGTGGAGTGGGCATTAATGGCCACATTAGCATTTGCGATAATGTTCAGGTGACTGGCTACACCATGATTGTACAAGATATCACTGAACCGGGCGTTTATTCTTCTGGCCAGCCAGCACAAACCAACCGTGACTGGCGCAAAAATACGGTTCGCCTTGCCAAAATTGGTAGTTTATTTGACCGTGTTAAAGCCCTGGAAAAACAGGTCTGATCTCGCGCTGGCGCAGGTATTTCGTTAAACCTGCGCCATTTATATTAATTTGGTCATAAAGCGGTATACAAGCCCCCGAAAATGACTAGAATATGGCTCGAATTTGAGCAATCAGTGCGTAACGCCATATAAAAACCGCAGTTAAGGAGCCCCCATGTTTTCTCGCGAAATGAATATAGCTGACTTCGATCCTGAATTAGCCGATGCAATGTCTAAAGAGGTTGAGCGTCAAGAACATCACATAGAGCTAATTGCCTCTGAGAACTACTGTAGCCCACGTGTAATGGAAGCACAGGGATCGCAGCTTACTAATAAGTATGCTGAAGGTTACCCAGGCAAGCGTTACTACGGTGGTTGTGAGCACGTAGACGTCGTTGAACAACTTGCTATTGACCGTGCAAAAGCACTTTTTGGTGCAGACTACGCGAACGTTCAACCGCACGCTGGTTCACAAGCTAACTCTGCCGTATTCATGGCACTACTTGACGCAGGCGATACGGTATTGGGAATGAGCCTTTCTGAAGGTGGTCACCTTACTCACGGTTCACACGTAAACTTCTCTGGTAAAACCTATAACGCTGTACAGTATGGTTTGAACAAAGAAACCGGTGAAATCGATTACGCGCAGGTTGAAGCGCTTGCTAAAGAGCACAAGCCGAAAATGATTATCGGTGGTTTCTCTGCGTATTCTGGCATTGTCGATTGGGCGAAATTCCGCGAAATCGCTGATAGTGTTGGCGCATACTTACTTGTTGATATGGCGCACGTAGCTGGCTTAGTAGCCGCTGGCGTTTATCCAAACCCGCTACCTCACGCACATGTAGTAACTACGACGACACACAAAACCCTTGCGGGTCCGCGTAGTGGTCTAATCCTATCTTCATGTGGCGACGAAGCAATTTACAAAAAGCTTAACAGCTCAGTATTCCCAGGTAACCAAGGTGGTCCACTTTGTCATGTAATCGCAGCTAAAGCGGTTGCTTTCAAAGAAGCACTACAGCCAGAATTTAAAGTGTATCAGCAGCAGGTTGTTGCAAACGCGAAAGCGATGGTTTCTGTAATGCAAGAGCGCGGTTATAACATCGTTTCTGGCGGTACTGACAACCACTTGTTCCTTCTTGACCTTATCGACAAGGACATCACCGGTAAAGATGCAGACGCAGCACTAGGTGCCGCAAATATTACGGTAAACAAAAACTCAGTGCCAAATGACCCGCGTTCACCGTTTGTAACCAGCGGTCTTCGTATCGGTAGCCCAGCGATCACTCGCCGTGGTTTCAAAGAAGAACAAGCTAAGCAAGTTGCAACATGGATTTGCGACATTCTAGATAACATGGGCGATGAGTCTGTTATCAAACGTGTTCAGGACGAAGTGGTTGCACTTTGCGCACAATTCCCTGTTTATAAATAAATAGGTTTGTGTTTTATTGCGTACTTTGGTACTAATGCTGGACTAACTAGTCTAGGTTTAATTTAGATGCCTAAGTACGCAATATTTAAGGATTATTCATGTTTTGCCCGTTTTGTTCAGAACAAGAAACAAAAGTCATTGATTCTCGTTTGGTTGCAGAAGGGCAACAGGTGCGTAGACGCCGTGAATGTATGGTGTGTCACGAGCGCTTTACGACCTTTGAAAGTGCCGAGCTCGTGATGCCTCGCGTTATTAAACGCGATGGTTCTCGTGAACCGTTTAACGAAGATAAACTTCGTGCAGGCTTGCAACGCGCACTCGAAAAGCGCCCTGTGAGCACAGAAAAAGTTGAACAATGTATCCTCTCACTTAAGTCACAGCTGCGCGCAACCGGTGAACGTGAGGTGAGCAGTGAATTGCTCGGCAACCTAATTATGAAAGCCCTCAAAGAACTCGATAAAGTTGCTTATGTCCGGTTCGCCTCCGTTTATCGCTCTTTCGAAGATATTCGTGAATTCGGAGAAGAGATTGCACGATTAGGAGATTAAGTCGGCGACCTCTCAAACATCAGGCACTAGGGCTACAACAGGAATCCAAGTGAACCACGATACGGTTAAAAACGATTATTTTTGGATGGCAAAAGCCATTCAGCTTGCCCAACAAGGGCGCTTTACCACCTCTCCGAACCCTCGCGTTGGCTGTGTAATTGTTGACGAAAACAATCAATTGCTCGGTCAGGGATATCACATTCAAGCTGGTACACCCCATGCCGAAGTGCATGCATTAAGACAAGCATCTAACGCACGTCCGCAGGGCGCAAAGGGCGCGACGGCATACGTTACACTTGAACCTTGTAGTCATTTTGGGCGCACACCGCCTTGCGCTGTTGCCTTGGTAGAAGCAAAGGTAGCGCGTGTTGTTATTGCTATGACCGACCCGAATCCAAACGTATGCGGTAACGGTATTAGCATTCTGCAAGAAGCAGGCATCGAGGTGGTGAGCGAAGTGATGGCTGCTGAGGCCGCAGCGCTAAACCCCGGGTTTATTAAACGCATGCTTACTGGTAAGCCCTTTGTTCGCGTGAAATTAGGCATTAGCCTAGATGGAAAAATAGCCCTTCAAAATGGGGTGAGTCAGTGGATTACTGGTGCAGAAGCAAGGCGGGATGTACAGCAGTATCGTGCACAAAGTTGCGTGGTGCTCACAGGCTCAGGTACGGTGAAAGCCGATAACCCTAGTTTGTTGGTTAGAGAACAAGAAGCACAGTTCACTAATTATCCTCTGGAACACATTCGTCAGCCAGCCCGTGTTGTTGTCGATGGCAAAAGCGCGCTTAGTCGAGGCTACGCATTGTTTAATGACGGCAACCTAACCTTAACTGCTACTTCGCAAGCCCACCCAGATACGGCAACACAGCACTACCTTTCGGTAGATGAAAAAGACGGTAAACTCAATTTACATTCGCTAATGTCAGCACTAGGCGATAAGCAATATAATGAAGTGTGGGTGGAAGCAGGCCCAGGCCTTGCCGGTGCATTATTGCAAGAAGGGCTGGTGGATGAACTTATTTGCTACCAAGCGCCTAAGCTTTTAGGTGATAAGGGAGTCAGTATGGTTAATTTACCCGCATTCACGTCGCTAAATGAATGTATTTCGCTTTCGCTTATTGAAAATCGTCAAGTGGGTAACGATATTAAGCTTATCTTCCGTCCTGATGTTAGCAACACCCGTGGTTAACGCGATTAAAGAGGAACTTTATGTTTACTGGAATTATTCAAGCGCTAGGTACAATTAAGAAGCTTGATAACCGTGGCAACGATATTCGACTTACCGTTTCATCGCCTACGCTTGATATGTCTGATGTCGCACTCGGCGACAGTATTGCGACCAATGGTGTTTGCTTAACAGTTACTGATATGGGCCCCGATTATTATTGTGCAGATGTGTCGGCAGAGACCATCAAATTAACGGGGTTTGCACATTACAGCGCAGGCTCTACGGTGAATCTTGAGAAAGCGATGCGTCCAAGCGACCGTTTAGGTGGTCATATCGTTTCCGGTCACGTTGATGGTGTAGGCGAGGTTACACAAATCATTAAGCACTCAGACTACGTAGAGTTCTGGGTAAAAGCGCCAGAAGCCTTGGCTAAATATATTGCGCATAAAGGTAGTATCACCGTTGATGGTATCAGCTTAACTGTTAACGAAGTTAATGGCGCAGAATTTATGCTTTGGATCATTCCTCATACGTTGCAAGAAACCATTATGGGAAGCTATAAAGTGGGCACAGCGGTAAACCTAGAGGTTGATGTTATTGCGCGCTATTTAGAGCGATTGATGTTGGGCGACAAAGCCGCCGAGCCAAAAAGCAAAGGCATTGACATGGCATTTCTTGCCGAGAACGGATTTTTAAGAAAATAACCCTACAAGAAGCACACAACATGGCATTTAACACTACACAAGAAATTATTGAAGACATTCGCCAAGGTAAAATGGTTATCTTGATGGATGACGAAGACAGGGAAAATGAAGGCGATTTGATAATGGCGGCTGAGCATGTGACGCCAGAAGCCATTAACTTTATGGTTACCCACGCTCGCGGTTTGGTGTGTTTACCGATGACCCAAGAGCGCTGTCGCACCTTGAATCTTCCGCTTATGGTGGATAAAAACGAAGCACAGTTCTCTACTAACTTCACTGTGTCTATTGAAGCGGCAACCGGCGTGACCACAGGTATCTCAGCGGCGGATCGCGCCACTACAATCAAAGCTGCTGTAGCGAAAGACGCGAAAGCGACAGACATTGTGCAGCCCGGGCATATTTTTCCGCTAATTGCTAAAGACGGTGGCGTGTTAAACCGCGCAGGTCACACTGAAGCTGGTGTAGATTTACCGCGTTTGGCAGGGTTAGAACCTGCTGGGGTTATTGTAGAAATCCTCAATGAAGACGGCACTATGGCCCGCCGCCCTGAGCTAGAAAAGTTTGCGGCAAAACATAACCTTAAAATCGGCACTATTGCTGATTTAATTGAATATCGCAATCTCAACGAAACCACCATTCAGAAAGTTGCTCAATGCAGCATGCCAACCGAGTATGGTGAATTCGAGCTGCACACGTTTAAGGACAGCATCGACAATCAGCTTCATTTCGCCCTTAAAAAAGGCGAGATTAAAGAAGACGAGCCGACACTTGTGCGTGTGCACCTTCACAATACCTTTAGTGATCTTCTTGGCTCTACCCGCGGTATTCATCGCTCTATGACGCTAGCAGATGGCATGCGCAAAATTTCAGAAGAGGGTGGCGTATTGGTGCTGTTAGGTAAAGAAGAGCATATAGAAAGTCAGGTACGCCGCTTTGCCGCAGAAGACCGAGGCGAGCGCCCAGCTGGCGCTGACTGGCAGGGGTCATCGCGCACTATTGGTGTAGGCAGTCAAATTCTAGCATCAATGGGCGTACACAAAATGCGTCTTCTTAGTAAGCCAATTAAATATCACGCACTTTCAGGTTACGGCCTTGAAGTCGTAGAGTACGTGCACGACTAGTACTTAGCAGTAGGGCGTAACTAAAGTGGAGAGGGTTTGCGACGAGCACTCCCTTCCCACAGTGAGTCAGGCTAACGTACCCATTTACGAATAGTTGAAGTTAAAGAAACAATCGATTTAGTTTGGGCGCAGTTGTGGTATACTTCGCGCCGTTTTTTCTCGAGGAATGAATCCATGCAGGTAATTGAAGGTAATATCAGAGCAACCGGTAAGAAGTTTGCTATCGTTGTATCACGCTTTAATAGCTTTGTTGTTGAAAGCTTACTAGAAGGTGCATTAGACACACTAGAGCGTCACGGTGAAGTGAGTGATGACGATATCACGTTAGTACGTGTACCTGGTGCTTACGAGTTACCTGTAGTAGCTAAGAAATTAGCTGAGAAAAAGTCATTTGACGCCATCATCGCACTAGGTGCGGTTATTCGTGGTGGTACACCACACTTTGATTTTGTAGCAGGCGAGTGTAACAAAGGTCTTGCGCAAGTCTCTCTTGAATACGGTGTCCCTGTATCATTTGGCGTTATTACAACAGATTCAATTGAACAAGCAATCGAACGTTCAGGAACCAAAGCGGGCAACAAAGGTGCGGAAGCTGCACTTGGCGCGTTGGAAATGGTTAACGTAATCGATGCTGTTGAAAAGCTTTAAGGTAAACATTAAGTGAAAGTTTCAGCTCGTCGTAAAGCCCGTGAACTCGCCCTGCAAGGCGTGTATTCATGGCAAATGAGTCACAACGATATTCAGCAGGTTGAACTGGCGCTAGCAACCAGTAACGACATGCAAAAGGTAGATATGGCTTATTTTCAAGCCTTGCTTCGCGGTGTTGCACACAACGCAAGTAACCTTGATGCAACCATTAAACCTTACCTTGGCCGTTTGCCTGAAGAGTTAGACGCTATTGAAAAAGCAATCTTGCGCATTGCGACGCTGGAACTGACCGAGCGCATTGACGTACCTTACCGCGTAATTATTAATGAGGCGATTGAGCTAGCTAAAGCATTTGGTGCTGAAGAAAGTCACAAGTTCATTAATGGTGCACTGGATAAAGCAGTGCGCACATTGCGCAAAGACGAGCGCGACTAACCTTACCGTGGCGGCATGGATTGCCGCTAAAAGGGTTTAAAAAATTACCGTGAAAGAATTTGATCTTATCGGCCGTTACTTTTCAAATAGTGGCCACAAACGCAAAGACGTTGTTATTGGTATTGGTGATGACTGTGCTGTAACAACGGTTCCTGAAAACCAACAACTTGCCGTTACCACAGATACCCTGGTTGCAGGTGTACATTTCTTAAAAGGCGCACCAGCTAAGTCTGTGGCATATAAAACAGTTGCCGTTAACTTAAGCGACCTTGCCGCGATGGGCGCAGAGCCTGCGTGGATTAGCTTATCTCTATCGCTACCGGAAGTAGACGAAGCTTGGCTAGATGACTTTGTTTCGGGACTTTACGAGCTTACTCAGTACTATTCTGTGCAGCTTATCGGTGGTGATACGGTTAAAGGCCCTATGGCATTTACTATTACTGCTCAAGGCTTCATACCGCCTGGTTCTGAGTTAACGCGCAGCGGTGCTAAGCCGGGTGACTGGCTTTATGTCACCGGAACGCTTGGTGACGCAGGTGCCGGTTTAGATATTTTGCAAAATAAGCTGAGTGTAAACGGTGAAGCGAAAGATGTGTTGGTCAACCGTCATTATTTCCCAACCCCTCGTGTTGCGGTGGGCACAGCTATCCGACGTATTGCAACGTCGTGTATTGATATCTCTGATGGATTGCTTTCAGATTTGGGGCACATCTTAAAAGCGTCTAATTGCGGTGCAAATGTTCATGTAGATCGTTTACCGTTATCGCGTGCGCTAACAAGTGCAGTTACACCAGAACAAGCTATCGAATACGCGTTGTCGGCCGGTGATGACTATGAACTTATTTTTACCGTAAGTGAAGAGCAGCGCGGAAGCTTAGAAACCTCATTGGCAAGCACAAATGTGAAGGCCACATGTATCGGACAATTAACCGGTCATAACGGCACGCTTTCATTACTTAAGGACAATGAAAAGTTCACTCCCATTAACCTGTCTGGTTACGAGCACGCCTTTTAAGCAACCACATACTCTACAAAACCAATAAAAAGGAAGAAGCATGCAGGCTGAATATCGCGCAAGAGTGAGTATGAAAAATCCCGTTCATTTTCTTGCGCTAGGTTTTGGGAGTGGACTTATTCCTTTCATGCCGGGAACCTTTGGCTCACTTGCTGCGTTGCCCCTACTTATTGCGTGTAGCCAGATTTCCCTAATTTCCTTTATCGCGCTTACGCTGATATTCTCAGTTGTAGGCATTTACCTGTGTGGCAAGACTGCTGACGATATGCAGGTTCACGATCACGGCTCTATTGTGTGGGATGAAATAGCGGGCATGTTTGTGACCTTTCTTTTTGTACCTATTTCAGCGTCCTCTTTACTTGTAGGCTTTGTTCTATTTAGGCTTTTCGATATCTTGAAGCCTTGGCCAATAGGTATTATCGATAAGCGTTTACACGGGGGGACAGGCATTATGCTTGATGATCTAATCGCGGGCGCTATGGCGTGTGGCTGTCTACATTTGCTAATGGCATTCTGGCCTGCCGCATTGGCTTTGTTTTAATTCATTACGAATACTCGCCGCTATCTTGGTAGACTTACCTCAAAGGAAAGCCAGTTGACGGTGAGCAAACTATTTACGAAAAAGCCCGCAAAATAGCGGGCTTTTTAATATTTTAGTGGTAGCTTTTAAGCTTAATTAATTAGCGCTTAAACTACCAGCTGCAGCAATAATGCCTTCAGCATCCAAACCGTGCTCTTTGTACATTTCCTGCTGAGTGCCTTGCAATATAAAGCTATCAGGCAGTCCTAACATCTTCACCGCTTTTAATACGCCATTTTGCTGCAAGTGTTCTAGTACGGCACTACCAGCACCACCCATAATACAACCGTCTTCCAGCGTGATAAGCGCGCTGTGTTCACTGGCTGCTTTTAATACTGCGTCGCCGTCTAACGGCTTAATGAAACGCATGTCGATAACGGTGGCGTCAATCGCTTCTGCAGCTTCAAGCGCGTAGGGCAGTAGGCAGCCAAAGTTTAGAATGGCGATACTTTCAGACTTGCCTTTTGATGATTCACGAACCGTACGAGATTTACCAATCTCAAGTTCTGTCATAGCTTCCTCAGGCGTGACACCCATGCCAGCACCACGAGGGTAACGAACAGCGGCCGGTTTTTGTAGCTTGTGACCCGTATAGAGCATTTGGCGACATTCATTTTCATCTGAAGGAGCCATTACCACCATATTGGGAATACAGCGAAGGAAAGCGATATCAAACGCTCCTTGGTGAGTAGGACCATCTGCGCCAACAATACCGGCTCTATCGATAGCAAACAATACGGGGAGGTCTTGAATCGCCACGTCGTGAATGAGCTGGTCGTAGGCGCGCTGCAGGAACGACGAATAAATAGCAACAACCGCATTCATACCGTCTTTGGCAAGGCCTGCACCAAACGTCACCGCGTGCTGTTCGGCAATCGCAACATCGAAATACTGCTCTGGAAAACGCTGAGAAAACTCAACCATGCCTGAGCCTTCGCGCATGGCTGGCGTTACCGCCATTAACTTAGGGTCTTGTGCGGCCATATCACACAGCCATTTCCCAAAGATTGCCGAGTAGGTAGGGGCTGAAGGCTTAGACTTGGGTAAGGCGTTATCTGCCGGGTTGAATTTAGGTACCGCGTGAAACTTGATAGGGTCTTCTTCAGCAACCGCGTAGCCTTTACCTTTCTTGGTGACTACGTGAAGCAGCTGCGGGCCGTCAAACTTGCGCATATTGCGCAGCGTATCGACAACACCATTAACGTCGTGGCCGTCGATAGGGCCAATGTAGTTAAAGCCAAGCTCTTCAAATATCGTGCCCGGAACAACCATGCCTTTAATATGTTCTTCTGCACGGCTGGCAAACTCTTTAATTGGAGGCACGTTGCTTAATAGCTTTTTGCCGCCGTCACGTATAGAGTTGAAAAAGTTACCGGTGAGCAAGCGAGCTAAGTGACTGTTTAACGCACCTACGTTTTCAGAAATAGACATTTCGTTGTCGTTAAGTACAACTACCATGTCTTTCTTGATATCACCGGCGTGATTAAGGGCTTCAAAGGCCATACCAGCGGTCATTGCACCGTCGCCAATTACCGCTACAACCTTTCTGTTTTTGCCTTCTTTTTCGGCAGCCACAGCCATGCCCAGCCCTGCACTAATCGATGTAGACGAATGACCAACTGCAAAGGTGTCGTAATCGCTCTCAGGCGGCCATGGGAAAGGGTGTAGACCATTCTTTTGACGAATGGTGCTCATGCGCTCTGCGCGGCCTGTTAGAATTTTGTGAGGATAGGCTTGATGGCCTACGTCCCATAGCAAGCGGTCAAATGGCGTGTTATACACATAGTGCAGTGCCACTGTTAACTCTACAGTGCCTAAGCCAGAAGCAAAATGCCCGCTGGTTTGGCTTACGCTGTTAAGTAAATATTCACGTAATTCGTCGGCAAGCTCGCGTAATTTGTCTTGGGGCAACTGCCTCAATTTTTCAGGTGTTTGCGCAAGCGCAAGCGTTGGGTAATGTTGGAGATCTAAACTCATGTACTTATTATCTTTTTCAACATGGCGCGTGGCTAATGGTCGCGTTTTACCAAAAGCTCGCTAAACGCAATTAAACTGTCAGTATTGTAGGGTAAACGCGCCAATGCTTGAAGTGCATTATTGTGAAGCATTTCTAATTCTTGTTTAGCGCCTGTAATACCAAGTTTGGCTGGAAAGGTATTTTTCCCTAACGCTTCGTCTGACCCCGCGGGCTTACCTAATTTTTCGCTACTGCCTTCCACATCTAAAATATCGTCTTGAACTTGGAAAGCTAGCCCAATATCCGCGGCATAAGCCATTAAGTCAATTTTAGTTTGAGGCAGTAAGCCTTCACTAACAATGGCGACCATTTCTACGCAGGCTTTTAACAATGCACCGGTTTTCAATCTATGCAGCTGTTTTAGTTCTTCTAGCGAGATGGTTTTGCCGGTGCTGGCTAAATCGATAGCTTGCCCACCGCACATACCTATGTAACCCGCACTTTTTGCAAGTACAGACAGTAACTGGCTACGCTTTGTTTCAGCATACGTGCTTAATGGCGCATCGGCTAACACCGTGAATGCGAGGGCTTGCAGCGCGTCGCCAGCTAAAATAGCGGTAGCCTCATCAAAGGCGATATGGCAGGTTGGCATACCGCGGCGCAAGTCGTCGTCGTCCATGGCGGGTAAATCGTCGTGGACTAACGAGTAGGCATGCACACATTCAATGGCCATACTAATAGCCATTTGGTCTTTTTTGGGCACGTCTAGGGTGTTACCTACTACTTGAACAAGTAGTGGCCGCATCCGTTTACCGCCAGCCAATAAGGCGTGACGCATTGCGTCTTTCAAGCGCGGTGCGTAATCGGGTAATTCGTCAATTAACGTAAGAAGAGATGCATCAGTTTGCTGTTTAACTAGTTGATGCAAAGCAGAAAAATTCATAGATTGCCTGTTAGTTAAAAATGAACGAGTTACGGCTGTTCACTTTCAGGAAGAGTTTGAAGGGTTTCTTCGCCTTGTTCACTGAGTAGTATTTTTACTTTTTGTTCGGCGTTTTCGAGTGATTGCTGGCCTTGGCGAGACAGTGCAATACCGCGCTCAAATTTTTCTAGTGCTTTATTAAGAGGCAGATCACCGCTTTCCATTTCGTTAACGATAGCTTCTAGTTCTGATAAAGTTTCTTCAAAAGACGCTGATGCTTTTTCTGTCGTCATAAAAACACTCAATATAGTGGCCAAAATACGTATACCGCGCACATTAACCGAGGGCTGCACAAGGGTCAAATGGTTTGTCCGTATATCGCCTATATCACTGCGACATAGCTTTTTTTTCACGCAGTTGAGCAAACAGGACAAACAGAAACTGTGCTATATTCGTGTTGAGTAGTTATATTACTTTTAAATGTGAGGTGACAGCGTGTGCCTAACGTGAACACTATGAATGGGCAAACTCATCGTTTTTAAATGTCTTGAAAAATGCGGGGAGTTGTTAACGCGCTTCATAAAAAACAAATAAATGTGATATTTTTCAATAATGTCGTTTTAGTATTTCTATCTCTTGCCGATAGAATTATTGTACATCAACAGCACTGTCTGCGCATAAATGGGGAAGAGTGAGTGGATTTAGCAACCGTCATAGGTATGTTGGGCGCTATTGGTTTCATAGTTATGGCTATGATTCTAGGCGGCAGCTTAGGCATGTTCATCGACGTCCAATCAATATTAATTGTATTTGGTGGGACCTTGTTCGTTGTTTTGTCACAGTTTACTTTAGGTCAGTTCTTCGGTGCAGGTAAGATCGCTGGCAAAGCCTTCATGTTTAAGATTGAGTCGCCGGAAGAGCTGATTGAAAAAATCGTAGAGATGGCAGATGCCGCGCGAAAAGGAGGCTTTCTCGCCTTAGAAGAGGCGGAAATCTCTAATGAGTTTATGCAGAAGGGCGTAGATATGTTGGTTGACGGCCATGATATAGAAGTGGTCAGAGAAACACTTGCTAAAGATATATCCATGACGTCAGAACGACACGATTTCGGCGCATCCTTTTTCAAAGGCATGGGCGATATTGCACCGGCTATGGGTATGATTGGAACCCTGATTGGTTTGGTTGCCATGCTATCAAACATGGATGACCCGAAAGCTATCGGTCCAGCAATGGCGGTAGCACTACTGACTACCTTATATGGCGCTTTTTTCGCCAACGTTATTTGTTTGCCCATAGCGTTTAAATTGGCTGTACGGGCAGGGGAAGAGAAGCTCAATCAAAGTCTTGTTCTTGACGGTATTGTAGGCATCGCTGACGGTCAAAACCCGCGAGTTATTGAGGGTGTACTAAAAAACTATCTTGCCGCAAGTAAGCGTGGAAGCGCAGAGGAAGAGTAATGGCCGAAGAAGAATGCCCAAAATGCCCCCCCGAGGGGCTTCCAGCCTGGATGGGGACCTTCGCAGACTTGATGTCATTGCTAATGTGCTTTTTTGTACTTCTGCTTTCATTCTCAGAAATGGATGTGCTCAAATTTAAGCAAATCGCAGGCTCAATGAAATTTGCATTCGGTGTACAAAACAAAATTGAAGTAAAAGATATTCCAAAGGGTACCAGCGTTATAGCCATGGAGTTTCGCCCAGGTAAACCCGACCCAACACCAATTGAGTCCATTCAGCAGCAAACCACCGAAATGACCCAGCAAATGCTAGAGTTTCAGGCGGGAAACGAAGATTCAGCGGGCGGCAGGCAAAAGCAGCGTGGCGAACAACGCGGCGGTCAGTCTCAACAAACGGCTACTGAGTCATCTTCATCCGCTGAACAAAGCACTGACCAATCTCAAATGGCAGAGTTGATGAAAAAAGTGGCTCAACAATTAGAAAAGCAAATTTTAGACGGGTCGGTTGAGATGGAGTCGCTGGGGCAGCAGCTTACCATTAGAATTAGAGAAAATGGTTCTTTTTCCGCCGGCTCTGCTTTCTTACAGCCGCAGTTTCAGCCAGTATTACGAAAAATTGGTGTGCTGTTAGCAGATGTACCCGGAGAAATTGAGATTTCTGGGCATAGCGATGGTCAGCATATTGCTAACGAATTATACCGCTCAAACTGGGATTTATCATCACAACGTGCAGTAGCGGTGGCTGAAGCTATGCGGACAGCGCCTGGTTTTGATGAAAGCCGTATGTCTGTTGTAGGCAAAGCTGATACTAATCCTATTGTTGAGAATGCCACGACAGCGAGTGATAGAGCCAAGAATCGCCGAGTCGAGATTAATATAAACCAAGGCAAACCAATGATATCCAAACCCATATCAGTGGTAGATGATTAAGCGTCAACTTTTTCTAAACTAAGTACGCACGACCAAAAAACGGTGCCTTCATAATGAGCACCGCTTTTTAGTTTTAAAACTCTAGCTTGTATTTGTTTACAAGTGAAATGCGTCCATCAAACCCTGGCTAACTCTTCTCTGTACTGAGGTTTAGAAATAACAAGCTGAACAGTGCTAATGGTTCTCTCTAAAAAGCCACCTTCGCAATATTTAAGGTAGTAGGTCCACATACGTATAAAGCGCTCGTCATAACCGTCATTCAACAATTCATCTTTAGCCGAGATAAATGCTTCATACCAATGATTGAGCGTTTTCGCATAGTCCACACCAATGTCGTGTAAGTCACGGATCATCATATTTGTGTATTTTTTGAGATGAGCATTTAACTGGTATTGCGATGGTAAAAAACCACCCGGGAAAATGTATTTCTGTATGAAGTCTACGCTGTTTGAATAGCTGTCATAACGCCTATCGTCAATAGTAATTGACTGAAGTAACATTAGGCCATCATCTTTCAGAAGTGACGAGCATTTTTGAAAAAAGTTACCTAAAAACTGCTTACCCACAGCTTCGATCATTTCAATGGAAACCAGTTTATCGAATTTACCTTCAAGTAAACGGTAGTCTTTTTTAAGCAAAGTAATCCTGTTTTCAAGCCCTTCTCGTGCGATCCAGTCTTTTGCCCAGGCGTGCTGCTCTTCTGAAATGGTAGTGGTGGTAACACTGCAACCATAATGTTTCGCAGCAAAAATGGCTAAGCCGCCCCACCCGGTGCCAATCTCTAAAAGATGGTCTTCTTCGGTCAGTTGTAACTTGTCACAAATGGCTTTTAGTTTAAAGTTCTGCGCTTCGTTGAGCGTCGCATTTAGGTCAGGGTATATTGCTGATGAATACATCATTGTTGGGTCGAGAAAGCGAGTATATAGCTTATTGCCCAAATCATAATGCGCTTCAATGTTCTTTTTAGCTTGGTCTTTTGTATTTCGACGGGCAAAATGCTGAACTTTATTGATGGGCATGGTTAGCCACTTAAACTTATTTTCCCACTCATCAAGGGTGGGCAAGTTTCGAGCAAAGATCCTTACTACAGCGGTCACGTCGTCACTGTCCCATAAACCGTCCATATATGCCTCGCCAGCGCCCACACTGCCGCCAAGTAACAACCGTCGATAGGCCTGCACGTCTTTGATATTTACGGTAGCACGTAAATCGCTATTTTCTTCACCAAAACGTGCAATCTCGTCACCGTTTTCTTGAATTATCAGGCGACCAAAGGGGAGTTGGTTTAAACACTTTAGAAAAAGTGTTCTACAAGTTTTATCTACGAAAGAGACCTCTGAGGTGGTCAGTAGTACAGATTCACCGAAAGACATTGTTATTGTTCCTGACTCTTTTCTGGGTGTGTATATAGTGGCGTTCGTTTCAGCAATAGCTTAAGCGCGTGCCAATAAATTCCGGCCACAGTTTTTATTGTCATACTGGGTATACGTTTAAGTGCGGCAGATAGATTCGCATTATCTAAAGTAAATTTAGTCAAATTAATCCCCGCGCTAAATTCTTTGTCTTCTCTTACGCAATCCATCGCTAAAGAAAGTCTAGACGAAGGCTGGGAAATCGACCATTTATAAGTCATATCCATGGGGTTGAAAGGCGAAACGTGAAAAGCCTTCGGCGTATCGGCTTGAGTGTCTAGGTTTACAAGATAGTGATGGCGCTCATTCCATGGAGTATTACTCACTTCAGCAAGCATATGAGTATATTTACCCTCAACGTTGCGAAGGTAGTAAAAATTAACTGGGCTAAAATAAAGGCCCCACATGCGTAATTGGCCCAACATGAAAACGTCACCGTTAAGTGTTTTACCACCGTTTAACTCGGTCATCCTTTCCAAAACCGCTTGTTTCAACGAAATGGACGGGTCGCCCAAATAATCCTCCCGCTTGAATCGAACTCTTGCTTTGCTATGGGCGCTAAAATACGTCAGCGTATCTGATAGCGCGTTAAGTTCGTCGCTTTCGAGCTTTAACCAAAACAGGTAAATATCGTAGTCAAACTTGTGCTGGGTCGGCTTGAAACGTTGATGACATACCTTGCCTTTATATATCGCGCTTTCCATCACAGGGCTTCACCAAAACGCGCACAAACGTCTAGTGCACTGGTAACGCCATCTTCATGAAAGCCGTTGTACCAGTAGGCTCCACAGAAATGTAAGTTATCTACGCCGCAAATCTCACTTCTACGTGACTGCGCTTCAACCATGCTGGCGCTGTACTGTGGGTGAGCATACTGAAAGCTTCGTAAAATACTGTTTTCGTCGATTTCAGGCGTATTATTCAGCGTTACGCAATAAGTATTCTCCGCTTCTAATCGCTGGAGAATATTCATATTGTAGGTCACAGAAGCGGGGCGGGTTTCCTCGCTTGCATCCTCTTTTAAGCTGTAGTTCCAACTTGCCCACGCCAGCTTTCTTTTGGGTAATTGGCCTGTGTCTTTGTGCATTACCACATCATTTTCTGCATAAGGAATATTGCCAAGAATATCTTTGTGCAGTGAAGTAGGGGATTGAATCATTTTTAACGCTTGGTCACTGTGACATGCAAACACTACATGATTGAAAGTCGCAACTGTACCGGATGAATCGGTAACTTCCCACTTGTCATCACGTTTGGCCACAGAAACTACAGCCGTAGATAATCTAATCTTAGACTCAAATGGCGCAATTAGTGGTGGAATGTATTGACTAGAGCCACCTTTAATAGTGAACCACTGTGGTCGGTCGGTAATATTGAGCAGGCCATGGTTATTAAAAAACTGCAGGAAGAAGGTTAACGGAAACTTTCTCGTCTGTTCGAGGCTACTAGACCAAATTGCTGCGCACATAGGCAGTATGTAGTAGCGCGCGAAATCATCGCTTAGCCCTAATTCTTTAATAATATCTTCTAGCGTCAACGAGGACGTGTCACGCTTTTCCGCAACCATAGCTTTACACGCTTTATTAAACGCGAGTATGTCTTTTACTATGCGCCAAAACTTAGGTCGAAAAATATTGCGCCGCTGTGCGAACAAACTATTTAGGTTATTGCCATTATATTCAAGGTTCGCTTTTTTACTCATCACAGAGAAGCTCATCTCTGTTGGCTGGTAGTCGACGTTTAACTGAGTAATAAGCTTAATGAAGTTAGGGTAAGTCCAATCATTAAATACAATAAAGCCGGTATCAATGTGAAGGGTTTCACCATTATCCTTAATTTTTTTAGTAGCAGTATGACCACCTATATAGTCGTTTGCTTCGTAAACTGTGATGTCGTGCTTTCTGTTAAGAAGGTATGCGCAGGTTAATCCTGAAATTCCTGTGCCTATTATGGCAATCTTATTATTCATTGTTGTGTCTCTTATTGTTTTTCTCGCATAGACAACGATAGTCGCTTTTGAAGTGGCGTTGGCAAAATGTGCATAAAGCGCAGAATAAAGCCAAAGAATCGAGGGAAGAAAACGGTTTGCTTGTTACTTTCTATCCCTTTAAGCATAGCCTCGGCAGCTTCTTCTGCACTAATTTTCATTGGCATTTCGAAGTCATTTTTATCGGTAAGGGGTGTTTCAACAAAACCTGGTGAGACGGCCTGTACTTTTACCCCTTTATGGTGAAGGTCGACTTCTAAAGATTTAGTAAAATAGTGAAGAGCAGCTTTGCTAGAGCCATAGGCTTGAGTTCGAGTGAAAGGTAATAGACGCGCCATACTGTCGACTATGACCAGTTTGTCGCCATCTTTTAATCGTGGGAGAAGTGCGTTAACACAGTGAACTACGCCGAAGAAATTAGGCTCGAAAACGCGCCGGAACATGTCTGGCTCGAAATCCTCAAGGTCGACATATTCACAAGTACCAGCATTAAGTACAGCAATATCGAACTCAACATTTGCTAATGCTCGCTTTGTATCCTCTAAATCTGACACATCAAACTGGCAACCACTAATATTACTATATTTGCTAAGCTCATCGAGGGCTTCTTTGTTTCTTCCACACGCAATGACACTATACCCATTATGGGCACACTTGATTGCAAGTGCTTTCCCTATTCCAGATGTTGCGCCAGTAATTAAGATACTCTTCATTTTGCCAGCTTCCCTTTAATCTTTTTGATTATAAAACCTAAGATAGGTACGTGCTCGTATACCATTTCGCCCAAATCGTAATAATCTTTGTGGTAGATGATGATGTCACCGTCAACACCAAGTTGTGTTGTACCGTCTAGCGTGATCTTTTTCGCGTTATCTTTTAGTACGAGGGTCATTGTCCAATTTACAACGTGAGTGACATTAGAGTGACATGAGGATATCTGTTGTGAGCAGATAAAAATGTCCGCTATATCGAATTTACAACTTTCGGCTTGGGTTAGAAGGTTAGCAAAGTAGTTCTTCACTTCTCCAATTCCACGATGTGTGGTGATTGGGTCTATAAATAAAATGTCGTTGGCGTATATTTTTTCTAAGTCCACTGGAGAGATTTGACATATATCTGTGTAAATTTTACAAAAGCGTGCAATGACATCCATTCAGCTTCCTTAACGTCGAAGTGGTATGATGGAAAAAACAATTTGCTGCCAAATTCTGTTTGGTCTTGTTGTGACTCTGTTGAATATCGACCGCAAGTCTATGAAATAAAATCTGTTAATGTTGGTAGCTAAATCATAAATTACATTAAACGACGTTCTTAAGATCATGTTTTTCAGATTATTAGTGAAAAATTTTCCCATTCGATCCTATTTGTACTCAGTTGCGTAATGAATTTCGTGTTTTTGGAAGTGTCGAGTATGAGTGTAGAACGTTTTCCCTTATTTCCTTTATCTGCGCACCTTTTGCCTGAAGGTAGAATGGCTTTGCGTATTTTTGAGCCTAGATATGTGCGCATGGTTAAAGAGGCATGCGCCGAAAATAAAGGCTTTGTGATGTGCATGTTAAACGCAAATGGCGACAAGAATGCAAACGAGCATATTCACAAAATAGGAACATACGCACAGGTTGTGGACTTCGATATGCTTGATGATGGGTTGCTTGGCATAAAGGTTGCTGGTTCTCACTTAGTTGAGGTGAGTAACATCGAGGTAGAACACGATGGCCTTCGCACCGGTAGTTGTAAAGTTTTAGAACCTTGGCAGTGCGATTTAGCTCCTCAACAAATAGCGCCTATGGACGAGCGGCTTAAAGAAATATTTGGAAATTACGAAGAACTGGCAGCGTTATACGAATCACCGAAATTTGATTGCCCCAACTGGGTATTAAATCGATGGCTTGAGTTATTGCCAGTAGATGGCTCGCAAAAACAGCATTTTTTAGCGCAAAGAGAATGTACTAGTTTGGTTAATTATCTCTCTGCACTAATCGCTTAATAATGAGAGTTGATCTTGAGATTACAAATTCGTAATCCAATATTCGCGAATTTCGCAAACGTTTTAAGTCAGAACGCCGTAGAATAATACAACCAAAACGGAAAAGCGGACGAATCTTATGTTAGTTGGAATTCCTTTGGAACAAAGTAACAGCACAATCAAACCTAAAGAGTGTGCTACTGAAATGTCTGATTACCTTGTCGCGGTTGCTGATGCCAGATGCAAGCGTTCATTTGCTCGAGTATTCAATTATTTTGCACCTCGCTTACGCTCTTACGCTCTAAAACAGATGGGTAATGAAGCATTAGCGATGGAGTTGGTGCAAGACACAATGTCGAATGTTTGGCAGAAAGCGCACCTTTTTAATGCCGAGAAAGGGTCGCCATCCACTTGGATATTTACTATTGCACGTAATATACGTTTTGATATGCTTCGCAAGTTGCAGAATCGAAAAGAAGACGTATGCTCTGATGATTTGTGGCCGGTGCTTTGTGAGCAAACGGCAGACGCCAATGAGGCACCGCTTGACGAGCAAGTCACGTTGGAGCAAATTGGATATTTGTTCGAGTCTTTGCCCATTAAGCAAAAAGCGGTAGTCGAAGCCATATATATCGATGGCAAGTCGCAGCAAGAAGTTGCTGATGAACTATCTATACCACTAGGTACAGTAAAATCGCGTACACGTTTGGCGCTACAACGACTGAAGGTCATGTTAAACGATAATGATTAGGTTTCACCCGAGTGCCCATCAGCTTAAAGAATTTGTTGAGGGCACACAATCACCTGCTATATCTTTAATGGTTTCTGCACACTGCGACATGTGTGAGAAGTGTCAGCGGTTTGTAGAAATTGAAACAGAGAGTCTGGCAGCGCAAATGGTGTCAACCGCAAACGACAGTGCAGTTGACGCCGGCGACATCGCACTTCAGTTTGGTGAGATGCTGTCTCAAATAACCCAACTACCTTCGACCAATAATAATCGCAGTGAATCAAATCAGCCGCTAGAGTATCGAGAGTTAGCGCGAAACATTGATGAGCACGAGCATGTTGGTTGTAGGACAATCGAACTGGACGGCCGGACGTTCACGTTACCCCGAACACTACATCGCTATATAGATAAGACGGGTAATTGGTCGAGCTTGGTTGGAAAATTGTGGCAAGCGCCTGTTGATTTAGGTAATCAGGGTGTTGCTAATTTTATTTTTATGGGTAGTGGTGGTAGCGTGCCAGAGCACACGCATCGAGGTACTGAATATACATTGGTTATTGACGGAGAGTTCAGTGATGGGCTTAGTCGATATGACACGGGCGACTTCATTTTTATGGATGGTGAAAAGACGCATACCCCAAAAGCCGAGGGTAAAGAAGGTTGCTTAGTATTCAGTATCGTAGACCAGCCGTTACACTTTACCTCCGGTTTAGCAAGATTACTAAATCCGTTCAGTCATTTATTCTTCCGCTAAAATGACTCTGTGAATTTTGATTTTTTTAGCCATTTATAGCACGCCAAAAAAACGCACCTAGGTGCGTTTTTTTGACATTAACTAATGTAATGAAACCTTCTGACTAGCCAATAAATTCGCTGTCCGGGTAGTTGAGTCTAAGAGTCTTCATTGCGTTATCACGAAGCTCCGTAAGGCCAAGTTGCTCATAGCTTGAAACCATAATTTCTAGGGCTTGTTGAACCTGAGTAGTATTCGGAAAGTGCTCAATAACATAGCGACCACGGTTAGCGGCAGCTACATAAGCCTCACGTCTCATATAAAAACGTGCAATAGCAATCTCGTAACGGGCGAGTCGGTCTTTAATGTGCACCATACGTTGCTTTGCGTCAGCTGCATATTTACTGTCTGGGTACTGCTGAATGAGCCTTCGAAAATCTTCAAACGCTGCACGGGACTTTGATGGATCTCTATCCGTGCGGTCAATGTTCATTAACTCTTGGAAAAGGTTGCTATCTGATTCCATGTTAGTTAATCCACGCATGTAATACGCGTAATCAACATCTGAATGGTTTGGATTCAGACGAATAAATCTGTCGATAGTGGCAAGCGTTTCTTCGTTTTTACCTGACTTATAATAGCTATAAATAAGGTCTAGCTGTACCTGATGGGATAGGGGACCGAACGGGTAGCGCGAATCTAGCGCGCTTAACGTTTGTGCTGCAGCGCTGAAGTTACCTACTTCCATGCTCTGCTTTGCTCTGTCGTACAGTTGCTGCGCACCCATGTTAGCTAAAACTGCTTTTTCTTCATTATCTGAAGAGCTACACCCTGCGACAGATACCATAGCACCCAATAGAACGGGAGCCAGTAGACGAAATGATTTCATAATAATTCTTTTTTCCTGCTAAACAGTTTAATACTTCGCTGTCTAAGCTCATGTGTTAAACAACAACACTTTAATTGCATTCTAACGCACTAACGACGAGAAAAACCATACAAAAACGTAAACAAGGCAGTGTACAGCGTGAATACTTGTTATAATACTCTTTTTTAGACGTAATCAATGGTGTTATGACACAGTCGCCGAACACAATACAATTAGAGGCTTCAACGGAAGCTACGCATTTTGGTTTACGGTTAGATCAGGTATTAGCTGATTTGTTCCCTGAATATTCTCGTTCTAAGCTAAAAACTTGGATTCAAGAAGGAAATGTCGCAGTAAATGGTGAAGTGATCACCGTGCCTCGCCACAAAATGCAGATGGACGAACTTGTTACGGTACAAGCTGAAATGGATGTACAGGTTACAAGCCAAGCGCAAGATATCGCGCTAAATATAGTTTATGAAGATGAGCATATCTTGGTAATAAACAAGCCTGCCGATTTGGTCGTACATCCTGGCGCGGGAAATCCAAGCGGAACCGTACTAAATGCGTTGCTAAATCATTACCCTGAGATTGATAAAGTTCCGCGAGCAGGCATTGTCCATCGTCTAGATAAAGACACCACGGGTTTAATGGTAGTGGCAAAAACAATACCTGCGCAAACGCACCTTGTTGACCAACTACAGCGTCGCGAAATGAGTCGTGAATATGAAGCCATTGCGTTGGGTACTATGGTTGCGGGTGGTATTGTAGATGAACCTATTGGCAGGCATGCCACAAAGCGCACGCACATGGCAGTTCGTGAAATGGGTAAACCTGCGGTAACCCATTATCGCGTTATTGAAAAGTTCCGTGCGTATACTCACCTGCGATTGAAGCTTGAAACCGGTCGTACACACCAAATCCGTGTACACATGGCGCATATAAAACATCCGCTACTGGGCGATCAGGTTTACGGCGGGCGTCCGCGTTTACCTAAAGGCGCATCCGAGGAGTTTATCGCAGCACTTCGTGGTTTCCAGCGTCAGGCATTGCACGCAGCTCAGCTTTCACTATTTCACCCTGAAACTGAAGAGTGGATGACGTGGAAAGCTCCACTGCCTCAAGATATGCAGGACTTGCTTAAAGCAGTCAAGAAAGACACAACGGACAATCCGCAAGATATGCTCTAACTAGAGAGTAGGTATTATGACATTGTCAGATGCAAATTCACCTATTTCATCTACGCTGGAGTTGATTGCGCCAGCGTGGTCTTGCCCTTCTAATATAGTCGCTTATACAACGACAAGGTTAGGGGGCACTAGTATGGGGGATTTTGCAGGCTTAAATGTCGGCGCGCACGTGGGGGATGATCTTTTATTAGTTAAAGCCAATAGAGGCGTTCTCCCCCACAGTCAAAAAGTTACGTGGTTAGAACAAGTGCACAGCAACCGCGTAGTGTCACTTCCAAGTGCAGATACCACTGCCGATGCGGCTTATTCTTCTTCTAAATCACACTTTTGCGCTGTAATGACTGCTGATTGTGTGCCCATCTTATTATGTGATGAGAGTGGTCAAGAAGTGGCAGCAGTACATGCGGGGTGGAAAGGGCTTGAGACCAATATTATCAAGAATGCGGTTGGGCAATTTAGCTGCGATGCCAATAACATCATTGCTTGGATAGGTCCTGCAATAAGCGGTGCTTGCTATGAAGTAGATGCAAATTTGGCTAGTAAATTTCGTCACATAGAGGGCGCTATTGCCAATAGTAGTAATAAAGGGAAGTACTTATTAGATTTACCTTTAGTGGCACAGATACAATTGCAGAAAACAGGTGTAGAAAATATTACACAAAGTAATCTTTGCACTTACTCTGATGAGCGACGCTTCTATTCACATCGAAGAGCAACCCATCAAAACAAACGCACAACGGGGCGCATGGTAAGCGTAATAGGACTGCTTTAAATTTTTTAGGAAAAAAGGCAGCAGTTTTCAGTCTCATCAAACATTTGCGCTAAATCAAACTTCTCATAGTATTTGTTATCTTTTTGGCTAACTTTTCAATCTCATACTTGAATCGCAATTGAGCAGTCTACATAACTAGAATATAAAGAATACCATTCCGCATAGAGCATTACCCACTCAGCGAGAGTTAAAATGTTCGTAATCGCGGCGTGTTTCCGCAGGTATAGTTGTTCACTTATTAGGTTGAGATTATGAGACTAGATAGATTTACCAGTAAATTTCAGCTCGCAATATCCGATGCTCAATCACTCGCATTGGGGCGAGATCATCAATATATAGAACCTGTCCATTTAATGACCGCCATGCTGAATCAGCAAGGTGGTTCAGTACGCCCGTTGCTTGATCAAGCTAACATTAATGTCAACGCACTTCGTTCTGCTTTGAGCCAGGCCATTGAACGCCTACCTCGAATCGAAGGCATTGGGGGCGATGTTCAATTAAGCAAAGACAGTGGTGTTCTGCTCAATCTTTGCGACAAGATAGCGCAGCAGCGAAAAGACGAATACATCACTTCAGAAATCTTTGTTCTAGCGGCGCTACAAGATAAAGGGCGTTTGGGTGAAATCCTCAAAAGCCTGAATATCACTAAAGAAGCCATTGAAAACGCAATAGACGACATGCGTGGTGGTCAAAAGGTCACGGATCCTAACGCTGAAGACGTGCGCCAGGCTCTTGAGAAGTACACCACAGACTTAACCGAGCGGGCGGAGCAAGGCAAGCTTGACCCGGTGATTGGGCGTGATGACGAAATTCGTCGAACGGTGCAAGTGCTACAGCGCAGAACCAAAAACAACCCCGTCCTTATAGGTGAACCAGGTGTAGGTAAAACGGCCATTGTTGAAGGTTTGGCTCAGCGCATCATTAACGGCGAAGTACCTGAAGGCTTAAAGAACAAGCGCGTTCTTGCCCTAGATATGGGGGCATTAGTCGCTGGTGCTAAATACCGCGGTGAGTTTGAAGAACGGTTAAAGGCTGTTCTTAACGAGCTAGCTAAAGAAGAGGGGCGCGTTATTTTATTCGTCGACGAACTGCACACCATGGTAGGTGCAGGGAAAGGCGATGGCGCAATGGACGCAGGGAATATGCTAAAACCAGCGCTGGCTCGCGGTGAACTTCACTGTGTGGGAGCAACCACGCTAGATGAATACCGTCAGTACATTGAAAAAGACGCGGCACTAGAGCGTCGTTTCCAAAAGGTATTGGTTGAAGAGCCAAGCGTAGAAGACACTATTGCTATTCTTCGAGGCTTGAAAGAGCGTTATGAGCTTCACCACTCGGTTGACATCACGGATCCTGCCATCGTTGCAGCGGCGAGTTTGTCACATCGTTATATTAGTGACCGTCAATTGCCGGATAAAGCCATTGACCTTATTGACGAGGCTGCATCTAGCATTCGTCTGCAAATAGACTCAAAGCCAGAAGATATGGACCGTTTGGAGCGCCGTATTATCCAGCTAAAGCTGGAAGAGCAAGCGCTTGCTAAAGAAACCGACGACGCTAGCCATAAACGCCTTGAAATGATTGAGCTAGAGCGTGAGCAAGCTGAAACAAAGTATGCAGAGCTAGAAAAAGTATGGCTAGATGAAAAAGATGCCATGCAAGGCACCCAGACTATTAAGGGAGAGCTAGAACAAGCAAAGCTAGATTTAGAAATTGCTCGCAGGGCATCTGATTTGAATCGCATGTCGGAACTTCAGTATGGTCGTATTCCTGAACTTGAAGCCAAGCTTGAGCAAGCGGCAGAAAACGAAACCCGTGAAACCACGTTGCTTAAAAATAAAGTAACGGACATCGAAATTGCTGATGTGCTTTCTCGGTGGACAGGTATTCCGGTAGCGAGAATGCTAGAAGGCGAGCGCGAGAAGTTATTGCGTATGGAAGATGTCCTTCATAAACGTGTAGTCGGGCAAGAAGAAGCCGTTGAGGCTGTTTCAAACGCCATCCGCCGTTCACGTGCGGGGCTTGCCGATCCAAACCGTCCCATTGGCTCATTCTTATTCCTGGGACCAACGGGTGTAGGTAAAACTGAATTGTGCAAAGCTTTGGCCGGCTTTATGTTTGATACTGAAGATGCCATGGTGCGTATCGATATGTCAGAGTTTATGGAAAAACACTCGGTGGCGCGTTTAGTGGGCGCACCTCCTGGCTATGTTGGCTATGAAGAAGGTGGTTACTTAACCGAAGCGGTGCGCCGAAAGCCTTATTCAGTAATCTTGTTAGATGAAGTTGAGAAGGCGCATCCTGATGTATTCAACATTCTACTTCAGGTGCTGGATGACGGCAGACTGACTGATGGGCAAGGCCGCACCGTAGATTTCAAAAATACGGTTGTGATCATGACGTCTAATTTAGGTTCAGACATCATTCAAGATAAACACAACGAAAGTCAGTATGACGATATGAAAGCATCGGTAATGAGCGTGGTGGGGCAGCATTTCAGGCCGGAGTTCATCAATCGTGTGGATGACATTGTGGTATTCCATCCATTAGGCAAAGAGCAAATTAAGTCTATTGCTAAAATTCAGCTTGCCTCGTTGCGTGCAAGACTTGCTGAAAAAGGGTACAAACTGACCTTGTCTGCCGCAGCCATGGACAAGTTAGCCGATGCAGGTTTCGACCCTGTGTTTGGCGCGCGTCCGCTTAAGCGAGCGATTCAAGTGCAAGTGGAAAATCCACTCGCCCAGCAATTGCTAGCGGGTGAGCTATTGCCTGAGTCCACCATTCGCATTGATGCTGACGACAGCGGACTATTTGTAGTAAGCGGTTAATCAGCAAACCAAATCTTGAAGTCAAAGGCACTGGAAACAGTGCCTTTTTTGTTGCTTTATTATTGCCTTGGCACTGTCTTTTCCTTTAGTTTACTCTGCTAGAGTAATTTCAGCGTGAGTGTTAGGAGTCATACATGGAAACAGCCCCAATTATTAACGCATTTAAACGCGTACTCGGGGAAAGCAATCTTGCCATTGGAGAACGCCAAACTGAGCACTATCGAAAAGGATGGCGCTCGGGCGAAGGTGAGGCATTGGCCGTACTGTTTCCAACCACGCTCATGCAATATTGGGAAGTGCTTAAGGTCTGTGTTGAATTTAACTGCATCATCATTATGCAGGCTGCGAAAACTGGGCTGACTGAAGGTTCGACACCAAGCGGTGACGATTATGATAGACCGGTAATAGTAATTAACACCCTAGCCATGGACGATATCGTCCTAATAAACGATGGTAGGCAGGTGTTGAGTTTTCCAGGGGCAACCTTGTTTAAGTTGGAAAAAATGTTGAAGCCACTAGGGCGCGCGCCACATTCGGTGATTGGGTCTTCGTGTTTAGGGGCGTCTATCGTTGGTGGCGTAGCAAACAATTCAGGTGGGGCGCTTGTCAAAAGAGGGCCTGCGTATACAGAGCTATCCTTATTCGCTCAAATAGATGAAAACGGCGAGCTAAAGCTGATTAACCATTTGGGTATAGACCTAGGTGAGACCGCTGAAGAGATTATTGGAAACCTTTCTTCAGGTAACTTTGTGAAATCACTTCCTGAAACTGAAAAGAAAGCGTCAGCCAGTGACTATGAAGAAATCGTTCGAGATGTAAATTCTGATACGCCGAGTCGCTTCAATGCCGATCCAACAAGGCTTTATGAAGCCAGTGGCTGTGCAGGCAAAATTGCCGTTTTTGCCGTGCGCGTAGACACATTCGAAGTACCTAAAAAAGAACAAACGTTTTACATCGGTACGAACGATGCTGCTGTACTTACCCGCATCCGCAGAGATATTCTGTCAACGTTTGATAATGTTCCTGAAATAGGTGAATACCTTCATAGAGAAATGTTTGATATTGCAGATAGGTATGGCAAAGATACGATATTAAGTATTGAACGTTTAGGCACAGATGCACTACCTAAAATGTTCGCACTTAAGGGGCGGGTGGATTCTGTGCTCAACAAACTGCCTTTTATGCCTCGTTACCTAAGCGACAGAGTTATGCAGTTTGGGAGTAAGCTTTTCTCTGACCAAATCCCTGCAAGTTTAAGAGCCTACCGCGACAAGTACGAGCACCATCTTATCCTTAAAATGAGCGATGAAGGTATTGAGGAGGCTCGCAGACTTATGTCCAAGCTGTTTAAGAAAGAAAAACTAGACGGTGACTACATTACTTGTAACGAAGAGGAAGCATCTAAAGCCTTTTTACTCCGTTTCGCAGCGGCAGGTGCCGCGGTGCGTTATCAAATGATGCATAACAAACAAGTAGGGGATATTTTAGCGTTAGATATTGCGTTGCGCCGCAATGACGAGTTTTGGGTAGAAAAGTTGCCTGAGCACATAGCCAAACATGTCGAAAAGCCACTTTATTACGGCCATTTCTTTTGCCATGTCTTCCATCAGGACTACATACTTAAAAAGGGCAGCGATGCCAAAAAAGTAAAGGCGGACATGTTGGCATTATTAGATAGTCGCGGCGCTAAATATCCTGCCGAGCATAACGTCGGGCATTTGTATGAAGCTGAGAGTAGGTTACAGCAGTTTTACAGAGAGCTAGACCCTACCAATACGTTTAACCCTGGTATTGGCAAAATGGAAAAGCACAAACGCAATTGTTCGTGCTGCCTATAGCTGCATGCGAAGAGAGCCTTATAGGCTCTCTAATAGCGTTCTTGCTTGAGGACGCTTAAAGAAAGGGCGTTCCACTTTTACTGCATATTCTAACTCTTTTTTCGCCTCTTCAATTCTATTGAGCTTGGCTAGCGTGTAGCCCAGATGATAGCGGATATTTGGGTCGTTGGCGTCTCTGGCGAACGCATCCCTCAGCATTTTAAGGCTGCCTTCATAGTCTCCATGTAGCGCTTTGATGTGACCGTAGGTATCCAATATTTTTGCTGAGTTTGGTTGAAGCTCGTAGGCCTGACGTGCATAGTTTTTTGCAGTGACTAGCGATTCCTCTATATGCATGATCGCTAGGCGATTGTAAGCCTCAGCAGGGTTGAGTAAGTTTGGTTGCTCAACAAGCTCCTTGTAAAGCGCTATCGACTCATCGAACTCTTGAATGAAGAATAAGTATTGCGCCAACAGGTTTTTTGCCAGCAGATTGTTTTCATTCTCGCTCACCAGTTTTCTTGCCGTATTCAAGAATACATCGACGAACTGATCGTTCAGTGCGTAGTTGTAGATCGCAACAAAGGCTTGTGCAAAAGAAGCGTCGACTTTTAGCGCTTTTTCGAAAGCGTTAATCGCACTTTCATCATTACCTTTATTCGCAGCTAATCTTCCTTTTAGAAAATGGTAAACCGGGTTTTGCTGCTGGTTTGCAGGAACTGTCGCTAACAACGACTGTGCTTTATCGTTTTTCTGTAAATCTAACAGTAAGCTTGTATAGCGCAGGGTAACAAATGTACTCGTGTTGGCTATGTCGTGTGCGCGAGCCATGGCGTTTAACGCGCCCTCGCTATCACCAATGTTTCGGGCTTGGTCCGCATAGGCAATTAATTTACCCGCGTCGTCGTTAATAAAGTTTCTTACAATGCTTAGCGTTTTTTCGGCATCGGCACGTTGATTATTCCCTAACTGAAGCGCAGCTTTGCGAAGGAGGTAGTCAGCATTGTCGAAGTCATCTTTAATTAGCAGGTCTAAGTGATACAGTGCATTCTTAATGTCGCCTTGTTGCTGATACAAAGAGGAAACGCGTTCCCTAGCACCGCTATTCGACGGCGTAAGTGTTAGTAAATCGAGATAGATTTGCTTTGCTTCATCTACCTTGCCTGCTTTGGTCAGATTAAACGCTTTTAGCATCAGCGTTTCATTATGCTGAGGTGACAAAGTAAGAAGTTCTTCAATCAATTGGTTAGAAGTTTCTACGTTGCCTAAGCGGCTTTCAGTAGCCGCCAAATTAAATTTTGCAGGAAAAAGGGTAGGGTTCTGTGCCAGCGCCTTTTCGATATTGGTTTTAGCTTCTTCTAACTGACCTTGTCTTATCAAGATGCCGGCTTTTAAGTTGTACACTTCAGCTTCGTCAGGATAAAGTTCACTTAGCAGGTTTGCGCCTTTTAAAGCATTATCAAACTGCTGGGCTTGTAAATTCATTAATGAATAAGTGAATAGAAAACCCGTGTTATCTTTGTAGGTCGGCAAATTCTTTTCAAGAATTGATAGTGCTTCGTCCTGCTTACCTCTGGCAGCCATTAATTTAATCTTGAAAAGCTGAAGCTTGTTCTCATTAGGGTATTTGTATTCAAGATTTTGCAGTAGGCGTTCAGCCTTGAATGCTTTGTTTTGGCGAATAAATAAGTCACCCAGAAGCAGCGCTGAGTCAGGGTCTTCCATTAACGCATCCTGATGACGTTCAAGCAGCGCAAGCGCTTGTTTGTCTTGCTGTGTTGCCATATAGACTTGACTTAGCATTAATACTGCCTGCAGGTCATCAGGCTCCTGCTGCAAGTAAGCATTAAAGTCCTTTGTGGCTGTTTCCATGTTGTTGTTAAAGAAGTTCGTTAAACCACTTATATATAACAACATCGGTTGAGAGGTTATCAGCTCAGGGTCAAGCTGCGCCATGAAGTCGTTAAGTTCTTTTAGCTTTGCATTATCAATAGCTTGCTGGTTGTCTCTACTTTGTAGCCAGCTGTTGAGTAATATGGCTAGCGGATCGTTAGGCGTGTCTTCAATGATCTCATCAACAAAAAGCTTTGCGGTATCGTAGTCTTTTGCTTCTAAGTACAAGTCTACAAGGTTACGTAGCGCAATAGGATCGTCGCGGTTAAACGTCAATGCTTTTTGTAAATGCGCGGTTGCTGCGTCAGTATCTCCCTGTCGATAAGCAAGCTGTCCCTTAAGTCTCCATGTTATTGCGTTTTCTGGTTCTAACGACATGGCTTTATCGATAAGAGAATTTGCTTTAGATAAGTCTTCATTTTGAAGGGCAATAGAGGCTAAGCCATTTATGGCTGGCACGAAGTTAGGTGTGCGTGAGACTATAGTGCTATAGTCGCGTAGGGCACACTGCTCGTCTTCCAGTCTAATGCACGCTGTTGCACGAATCATAAGCCATTCGCGCTCAGCATCACCAGATAGCTTGTTTAAATCGGCAAAATCGACAATCTCTTGATATCTGTTCAAGAACAGCCAAGTGTTGCCAAGCGGCTCTGCCAGAAGGTTAATATCGGCACCCATCTCTAGCGCTTCTACAAACTCCATTTCGGCCGCGGTTAAGTAGCCGTTTATAAGCAGTATTTCACCCATAAGAATTTTTGCAGCAAGGTTTTCAGGGTCTTTCTGTAAGCTATTTTTTAGGTGGATATAGGCTTCGTCGTATTCGTTTTTATTAAATGCAGTGAGCGCTTTTTCATAGTCTTCCGAGGTCGTAGCGAAACTGTTGAAAGCGATTAATGATGAGGCAACTGCTGAGACAATAGCGCGCTGTACAACACGCTTTTTATTATTAAAAAAATCCATATAAACCTTCGAAACTTAGCCTAGCCACTGGCTTAAAAATAGCATAAAAAAAAGGTGGCCTAAGCCACCTTCTAAAGATACGTGTTTTCTATGCGTTTTTAAACAATTAAACGCGACGCTTACGTCTGTATAGAACAAGACCCAAACCTAGGCTCATTAGTGCTAGGGCACCTGGTTCGCTTACTTGTGTTGGTGGTGGTGGAGGAGGTGGGGTTAGCTTACTTTCAAATTGAATTGATGATATTTTGAAAGCATCATTATAGTCGTGCCCACCAATGTCTCCGAAGGTCTTATTGTAAGCGCCCACTAGCCAATAATTAGAATATGTATTACTTAACGATTGTAGATTTGCAGACCCATTATTTTGGCTTCCAACGATATTGAAAGAAGCAGAGATAGCGTTAAGCGTTGTTTGGTTTGAAACAATAGAACTCCACGAGGCAGATTCTATCTCAGCCGAATTAGCGATTGATACAACAGACACTTGTTGATCATAACCTGCGTGCCATCCGAAATCGATTTGAGAGATATTTACTTCTGAGTCAAAAGAAAATAGCAGATATTCAAAGGAATCTACAAACGTTCCGTTTATACTTTCACCATAGTTATCGATGGTTTGATGACTGCCTCCAGACTCCAGGTCATTTCTTATTCCATATCCCCAGCCGTTGACAAGTTGTGCTGTTGCAGATTCTACAGTGTCAAGATCATGGGTGACTGTGACTTGCCTTGGATAACATGCCCATCGCCGACATTGCCATTGAACATCAGTCTGTGATGAAGTTGCAGTATCCGCCCATGCGGATAGCGTTACATTCACACCGTCTATATCAATCCCTAAAGGGTTTAATACGTCTGAAGAGCTATGTGACATAAGGTCATATGAATACTCTTTAACAAGCGTATCTTCGGCTTTCAGGGAACTAACATGTAGCGCAAATAAAACAAACAGAGGAATTAATTTTTTCATTTTTACATACAACAACTACTACAAATAATTTTTCTTAAGCATAATTTGCGCCAAAAATAAGCTATTGTTATTTGGTGCTTTTTTTCGCTGGTCTTGCTAGGTAGTAAAAAAAACTGACAGGTCGTACCACCTGTCTGTGATCTAAAGTCTAATTTTATTAAACAAGTTTTTTGCGACGCCACATGACGAAGAGTGAGCAGGCCATAAGTAGGCCGATAGTTTCAGGTTCAGACACTTCGGTGGTATCTGGTGTACCCGCTGTTTCTGAAATAGAGAAACCGATATTCGCAAGTTTAAACGCGTCGTTACCTATTCTTCCGTGAGTTGTTTTACCAAATACAGTGTTGTATGCACCCACAAGCCAATATTGTGCTGACTCAGTAAACGTGAAATCTGCACGGTGATCTAAATATTCACAACTCTCAATGTCGAATGAAGCTGACGTTAGGGCATCTTCAACAATATGACTCCATGTGTTAACGCCAGAGGTTAGTTTAGAGGTGTTACTAAGCGCAGCCACAGACACTTGACTATCTCTACTATCATAAAGCCATGAAAAACTTGCGCCCGTTAGTGTCACTGCAGAGTCGAACGATAACAACACGAAGTCATAGTCACGTTCTACGTTAGTCATACCGCTATAATAAGCGTTCGCGCTACCTTGAGAGTAATAGTTGATATTGTCAATAGCGTGGTCAGCGTCGCCACGATAGTATGCTTCATCATTGTTTGTTATGCCGTAAGCCCATTTATCTGAGATTTTTTCTAACTTGGCGCCAACGACTGTTTCGCCGGTAACTCCTTGTGTGTCAGAAAAGGCGGACATACTAATATTTAATCCGTCTATTTGAACAAAGGAATTATTCGTCTGATTGGTTTGTGTCACTTTGTCATCGACTAGATCGTAGGTGTATTCTCCCAGCGGAGAGTTACATACATTGCTTTGTTCGTTGCTTTGGCTCGATGACCCACAGTGAGAATAACTTTGCTTTTTATAGTAGGTAGCGAATGCTGAATTAGCACTCAGGGTAGATAGCAAAGCTGTGGAAAGTAATAGTACAGTTTGCAAAGAAAACGTTTTTTGTAGCGTTCGCATAATTGCTTTCCTATATATGAAGCGCAAAGCACTTCAAGTACACGCCGAGTGATGTGTGCGCACATTATGCGAACACAAACTTGGTAGTACCTAATTTCAACATGGACTTGTATGATATATGAACGGTGAGCTATTTAAGGTATGTAACCGTATACCTAAGGCGTGTTGATCTTTCGTGATTAGT
>NZ_CACSIH010000009.1:0-4264 GCF_902705805.1 Alteromonas alvinellae
TGGACTGGTCAACTCAATTAAACCACCTCAGAAAAAACAAAATCAATTAGCGATGTTTAAACTGGTATTCATTGATGGTCACTTTAATTAGATATAAAGTAAGTAAACAAAAAGTCAGTAAGGTAATTGATAACGTGTCTAAACGAACCATAAGTATGTTGGCTAAAGAACTGAGTGTAAATGTCGAAACAATTCGCTTTTATGAACGCAAAGGCTTAATTAAACAACCACCAAAGCCTATGCAGGGCTATAGACATTACCCGAAAGAAACGGTAAATAGAATACATTTTATCAAGCGTTCTCAAGAATTAGGTTTTACGCTAAATGAGATTGAAGGGTTACTTGCGTTAAACGATAGTCCATGTAGTAAAGTACAAGAATTAGCTAATAAAAAACTGATCGCAGTACAAAAAAAGATGGCTGACTTGTTGTTGTTAGAACACGCTTTGGAAGAACATTTAGGACAATGCCAAAATAATGATGACGATAGCCACTGCCCAATAATTGATTCGTTGCAACCGAAGTAAATGATTCACTTAACTACCATTTCCCACTAAAACAGCATATCCAATTTTACTTCTGCGCCTTAATTCAAGTTAGCTTATTCCCCGTATCTGTCGTAGCAGATTATCAAAGATAAATTTTTTATAAATCACCCTTGACTCCGTACTTAGGTACATGCAATACACTTGCATTATCACTTAATGAGGTATCTATATGAATCAAAAAAAATCAAACCTTCCAATGATAGGAGGCATCATAGCAGCATTAGGCGCAGGCGTATGCTGTGTAGGTCCTTTGCTCCTGTTATTACTTGGGGTAAGTGGCTCATGGATTGGTAATTTAACTGCATTTGAACCCTATAGGCCATTATTTATCGCATTTGTAGTGTTGTTGTTTGGCTACTCAGGTTGGAAAATTTACCGTCCTGTAGAAGAGTGTGAGCCGGGAACGGCCTGTGCAATTCCTAAGAAACAGCAACAACGAAAAGTCATTTTCTGGCTGAGCGCTATAGTTGCGACAATTTTAGTGACCAGTAATTATTGGATACTTTTGTTTGCTTAATATACAGATCAAGAAATTTATAACATTTTAAAATTTGGAGCTAATTATGAAAAAATTATTATTAACCGCACTGCTTTCACTTTCTAGTTTTGGTGCTTTTGCTGAAGTAAAAACAGTTACACTGGAAGTGCCAACGATGAACTGTGCGACATGTCCAATCACAGTTAAAAAGTCATTAGAAAATGTTGATGGCGTTGAAAATGCGAAAGTTACCTACAAGCCTAAGCTAGCTGTTGTTTCTTTTGATGACACTAAAACCAACATCAATGCATTAATTGCAGCGACTACCAACGCTGGCTACCCTTCAAATTTAAAAAGTGAAAATAAGTAATGTTTAGCCCCTTAGAACTAGTTACGCGTATCGGAGATAAAGCAGGCTCTATAGGTGCACTTGTTTCGGCAATGGGATGCGCCATGTGTTTTCCCGCGATAGCTAGTCTTGGTGCGGCAATTGGGATGGGATTTCTTAGTCAGTGGGAAGGGGTATTTATCAATACGTTGTTACCACTGTTTGCAGTATTAGCGCTGGCAATGAATATCTTAGGCTGGTTTAGCCATCGTCAATGGTACCGTAGTTTTATCGGTTCAATTGGCCCCATTTTGGTTTTACTCTCTTTATACCCTTGGTTCCAGTACGGGTGGAGTTCATACGTTACTTATACGGGGCTAGGACTAATGGTTGCTGTATCAATTTGGGACATGGTTTCTCCTGCGAATAAACGCTGTGATGATGAAACTTGTACCGCTTAACTTTTTTAGAGGAATAAAATATGTCAACGAATAGTTGTTGCTCGTCAAATGACATCCAGCCAGAACAATTACATGTAGCCATTATTGGTAGTGGTTCAGGGGCCTTTGCCAGTGCGATTAAAGCAGCAGAAGGCGGAGCAAGAGTTACTATCATTGAAGGAGCCGATGTAATCGGAGGTTGCTGTGTAAATGTCGGCTGTGTTCCTTCAAAAATATTGATCCGTGCTGCGCAATTAGCGCATCAGCAACGTACTAACCCGTTTGATGGTTTAGAAAATATTCAGCCACAACTTAGCCGCTCCTTATTAGCACATCAGCAAAACGCTCGCGTCGAAGAACTACGCGATGCTAAATATCAACGTATTTTAGAGAGTAATCCCGCGCTATCTTTACTTAAAGGTTATGCACGTTTTAAAAATCAAAATACCTTGCTAGTTCACAAGTCTGATGGTAGTGAAGAAGAGCTGGTTGCAGATCGCATTTTAATTGCAACAGGCTCTACACCAAGCATTCCGCCAATTAAGGGTTTAGTTGATACACCTTATTGGACATCAACAGAAGCCTTATTTGCAGAAGAGTTACCGAGTAGTCTAGTTGTCATCGGCTCCTCCGTTGTTGCTCTGGAAATTGCGCAAGCTTATGCCCGTTTAGGTAGCCGTGTGACAATTCTAGCCAGACATACCCTTTTATATGCTGAAGATCCGTTATTAGGTGAAAAACTGGCAGAGTGCTTTGAAAAAGAAGGTATTAGGGTACTTAATAATACGCAAGCAAGTCATGTTTCTTATGATAGCAATGGTTTTTCATTGGAAACTAACGAAGGAACATTAATCGCTGAAAAATTGCTTATCTCTACGGGTCGCCATGCAAATACTGGAAAGCTTGGTTTAGAAAATGTTGGTGTTGAAACAGATAAAAGTGGTGCCATTGTTGTTAATAGTATGATGGAAACATCAACAGCTAACATTTATGCCGCTGGAGATTGCTCCAATATGCCACAATTTGTTTATGTTGCTGCTGCTGCCGGAAGTAGGGCTGGAATTAATATGACAGGTGGAAATGCGCAACTCGACTTATCTACCATGCCTGCTGTTATATTCACCGACCCACAAGTTGCTACGGTAGGTCTAACCGAAGTACAAGCTTCAGCGGTAGGAATAAATACGATAAGTCGTGTACTTGATATGGAAAACGTACCAAGAGCTTTAGCAAATTTTGAAACGGATGGTTTTATCAAGTTGGTAGCTGAAGAATCCACGGGAAAACTGATAGGCGCACAAATTTTAGCCCATGAAGGCGGAGAACTGATTCAAAGTGCGGCTCTTGCTATTCATAATAAAATGACAGTCGAAGAATTGGCAGGTCAACTATTTCCGTATTTGACGATGGTTGAAGGATTGAAGTTATGCGCTCAAACCTTTAGCAAAGACGTTAAAGAGCTATCTTGCTGCGCAGGGTAATCATTTAACGGTAATGTACTTACAGAAATGTTAATGGAGTGCCAATTGATTGAATGTAATCAAGATATCTTAAGGCATTCCATTAACAACACAAATTGGAAGCATGCTAAATCATGATTAAATCTAAGGTTGAAAACATTCCTGTTGGTGAAGTCAGTTTTTTGACAGAGATACCTGACATCAATAAGTTCATTAGTAGTGATGATGATGCGTTGGATTTTCCTTTGAGTATTTCTCAACTGGCACTAGCTGCACAAACATCTGTCCATACGGTAAGAAATTATGTTCTTGAGAACTTAGTACACTGCGAAGAAAAAACTAAGTCAGGCCATTCACTTTACGGCTTATGTGCATTAAAGAGATTAAAGTTCATTCGAGCAGCAAGGGCGGCAGGTCTTCTTGTAGTTGATATCAAGCCATTACTAATGGCAATAGATGCAGGAGAAAGAAAAGTTCCTGAAGACATCCAAAAGCTGCTACTTACTAAAATCGAGCATAGAAAAGTATTTTTAAATCTAGTAACAAACCAAATTGAAGAGTTTTGCAATTAGAACAATTATAGAACAGTTCATGGCTCGACTAAAAACTTGTTAGCTTATCTGTTTTCTATCAATGTTAGCTTGTATATATCAAGCATATAGAATATCAACACCTCCAATTTTTAATGGCACTTTGATGCGCAGTACCTTTTGAATTAGAAATACAAACAGATGGCATTCTTTAACTTATTGATTCTACATCACTAAGTAAACCAGCTAAGTCGATTTCTTTGCGGTCTTTATTAAAGGCATATTCCCCATTTAGATTAATGTGTTGCCAAGCAACAGGTGAAAGCCGAGAAATAACATCAACCACATCTTGCCTACCGTTCCTCTCTTGGATTTGTAAAAATGCCGATAGTAACGCGGAATTATAATAAATAATGCAATTTGAAATGAGTCGAGCACAATCGTTCCATTGTGGGGTTCTAGGGATTTTCCCCTCTAAAA
>NZ_CACSIH010000010.1:0-9158 GCF_902705805.1 Alteromonas alvinellae
CAGCTTCGCTGGGCAAACAAAAAAGCCCTCGCATTTCTGCAAGGGCTTGAATGATGGTGCCTCGACCCGGGATCGAACCAGGGACACGCGGATTTTCAATCCGCTGCTCTACCAACTGAGCTATCGAGGCTGAAACTTGTTAGCGTTCTAGGCGTTTGCTGCCTGTCCTGCTGTGGGTGCGTATTAAACGGTTTTCGCCTTCACAAGTCAACCGTTTTTCTCGCTTTTTTTGCGCTTTTATTACTGTTTGCGCATTGTTTGCTCAAAAAACGCTTTTTTGCTTATTTTTCAGGCGGAACATAGCCTTCAATCGTAGGCTCTACGTCGTCAAACAAGTAGGCCGACATTTTTTCTTCTAAAAACTTACGGGCATTCGGCTCCATCATATTCAACTTGTGTTCGTTAATCAGCATGGTCTGTTTCTTTTGCCATTCAGCCCATGCTTCTTTAGAAATGTTGTCGAAAATACGCTTACCCAGTTCACCCGGATAAAGTTGGAAATCTAAGCCGTCAGCTTCTTTTTGAAGCTTGCGACAAAATACCGTTCTTGCCATGTTATTTCCTTTCGTTCGCTATCTGCTTAGCAAAAAATGTTGCGTTGGGCTTAAAACGCCTAACGCATTAACTGCTGAATAATCTTGGTTGTAGGTGCCGCCAAACCAACTTCAATAGGCTCGTTCAACGAAAACCAACGAAATGCTGTTTCGGCTACGCGCTTTGATGGAGCAGAGTTTACCACGGCCACTACCGGGGTGATATCTAAATGAAAATGGCTAAAGGTATGACGGAACCCTTCAAGCGTTCGGGTTTCGTCGACACTGATACCTCGCTTGGCCAACTGCTCCATCCCCTCTTCTATTGAAGACACCTCAATAAAACCATATAGACCACCCCACAGCCCTGTTGAGGGACGCTGCTCTAAATACACTTGGCTGTTAAACTGTGCCACCATCATATAGGTGGACTTCTCGGGTAGCGCCTTTTTCGGCTTCTTACCCGGGTAGTCGGCTTGCGCGCCTTGTGCGTAGGCAATGCAGTCGGCTTGAAGCGGGCACTCATCACACTTTGGCTTGCTTCGCGTACAGATCATCGCGCCCAAGTCCATCATCACCTGCGTATAGTTGGCACAACGTCCGCCTTCTGAATTGGTGGGCGTGTTTTTCTCGGCCACTTCCCAAAGCTGATTCTCTACCTTTTTCTGTCCCGGCCACCCGCCAATTGCATAGTATCGCGCCAGCACACGCTTCACGTTACCATCTAATATAGGAAAGCGCATATTGCGAGAGAGCGAAAGTATCGCCCCAGCGGTAGAGCGCCCTATGCCGGGCAAATCCATAACTTCTTCTAGACTATAGGGAAATTCGCCGTTGTATTTTTCTACCAGCGTATTCGCAGCTTTGTGAAGATTTCTTGCTCTTGCGTAGTAGCCTAAGCCAGTCCAATGATGAAGCACGTCGTCTTGAGAAGCCTTAGCTAAGTCGTGCACGGTGGGAAAAGACGCCATAAAGCGTTTAAAGTAGGGAATTACCGTGGTGACTTGAGTTTGCTGTAGCATTATTTCCGACACCCACACCTTATAAGGCGTAACGTCTTGTTGCCAAGGCAAATGCTTTCGCCCGTGTTTATCAAACCATGCGAGTGCTCGCTCTGCAAAGCTACCTGTATATTGTTGTTCTGTCATAATCGTCTGTATGGGCAGTTACTACCGCTTGGTCGTTTTCTACTTAGCGACCATTCATTAAAAAGCGCGCTATGGTAGCATGTAACTAGCCAGTTTATTGTTAAGGAACACACGTGTCTGTGCAGAACCCTGTTTTATTTTTTCCCGGTACGCTCTGCGACGAGCGCGTATTTCTACCGCTTTGGCGCGAACTAAATATTGCACAACGTCGTTATGTACCGCTTCAATGGGCAGCATCGCTAGAAGAAATGCTGGCATTAAGTGAAGATCGCATTCTTGATAACGAAAAAGTGCACCTTGTGGGTTATTCGATGGGCGGGTTTATAGCTGCATTAGTAGCACAGCGCAATCCTGCCAATATTGCTTCGATAACCTTAATCGGTTACAACCCAGAAGGGTTATCAAAAGAAGAAATTGCAAAGCGCAAGCAGCTTACTACTATGCTTAAGCAAGGTAACTTTAAGCCCGACAACGACGCTTATCTCTCGCGATTTATACACCCTTCCCGCTTAGCGGATGAAAACGTGGCTGGCGTTGTAAAATCGATGGCGCAGGATTTAGGTAAAACGACGTTACTCAACCACACGCTAGCAACCACACCACGAGAAAGTACCGTTAAAGCGCTCGCAAAGATCAACGCGTCAGTAACGTTTATTACTGCCCAGCAAGACGCCATCGCACCAGCAGAAACAATTAAGCAGCTAAAAAATGTACTACCCAAAGCGACGTTCCACTCCATTAGTGACGCCGGGCATATGGTAGTACTTGAGAAAACTGACGCCGTAGCGTCTATTATTGCTAAACAAATTGGCGTATAAAATTACAGCATTTTTGCCACGATAGCGTTGCATAAGCCGTGGGTAAGTGGATAATGCGCCACCATAAAATTGGGTAAGAAAGGCATTGCAAATGAGGCAATTCAAAAGTCAGGCGGAAGCAGAAGCCGCTGGAGTATACGTAAGCAAGGTAAAAAGCTTCGTGAAACGCGAAGGTAGACTTACCAAAGCACAAGAAAAAGCGTTAGAAGATCATTGGCCAACCAAGGGTATTGACTACGCTGAAGCACCGTTATCGCTTTCAGAAATTTTTGGCCGAAGTGCGCCTGTTGTTGTAGAAATTGGCTTTGGTATGGGCAAGTCATTGGTAGAAATGGCCGCAAATGCTCCTGAGAAAGACTTTCTCGGCATTGAAGTTCACCGTCCAGGCGTTGGCGCATGCTTAGCTGAAGCAAGCGAACAAGGCGTCGAGAACTTGCGTGTAATGGACCATGATGCGGTAGAAGTGCTTAAAAATATGATCCCAGACGGTTCGTTGTCTCGCCTACAGCTATTTTTCCCAGACCCTTGGCACAAGAAGCGTCACCACAAACGCCGTATTGTTCAACCTGAATTTGTTGAGCTGGTTCGCACCAAATTAGCTATTGGCGGTTGTTTTCATATGGCGACGGATTGGGAGCAATATGCTGAGCACATGTTAGACGTTATGAGCAATGCCGACGGTTACACCAATACAGCCACTGATGGTGACTATGTACCTCGTCCGGACTATCGCCCTATTACCAAGTTTGAAACCCGCGGCCAAAAATTAGGTCATGGCGTTTGGGATTTAATTTTCGAGCGTACTAAGTAATGATTTTATCTCCTCAAAGCCAACTGTTAGAACGTAATATCGCGCTTTTCGACGAAGGTCAGTGGGCATTTATCAACCCTTCTGATGCGTATTTCTTAGACGGTCTTAAATCGCAAGAAGTCACGGTGATTCACCAGTATTTCGATATTTTTTCAGAGTGCGTAAGAGTCGTACCTTCGGTATCGTTTGATAGCCGAGATATTACGCGCACAGGTTTTGAGGTGACGCAAAAAGTCGGAAATCATACCCATATATTTACGCCTTTCGTGGCACTAGAGAAATCTCACACTGACGTGATGATTTTCTTACCCAAAGCAAAAACCCATTTTCAGATGCTATTGCGAATGGCGGCCAGCATGGTGGGTCAAAATGGTCGTATTCACGTGGTGGGTGAAAATAAGGGCGGTATAAAGAGTGCTACTAAGTTGATGGACCAATACGGCCCAACCCAAAAGGTTGATTCTGCTCGCCACTGCAGTCTTATCACCGTTTTAGTTGAAGAGCCGCACCTTGCCTTTGAACCCGATGCATGGCTTGATATGAACACGTATCATGTTGAGGGTACAGCTTGGCAAGTGGCCTCTATGCCTGGCGTATTCAGCCACAAAGAACTGGATGCAGGCACTGAGTTATTATTAGAAAAGCTTTCAACGTCACTAAGCGGTGAAATACTTGATTTCGCATGCGGCGCAGGGGTAATAGCCAGTTATATAATGCTGAAATACCCGCATTTAAAGCTTCATCTTACTGACGTAAGCGCACTTGCAGTTTACTGTAGTGCACTCACCCTAGCAGACAACGGATTATCAGCAACACTCTATGCTGCGGATGGATTGCACGGTTTTACCCAAAAAGTACAGCATATTGTCACCAACCCGCCATTTCACACAGGTATTAAAACTGACTACACCATCACTAAGCGCTTTATTTCAGATGCTAAAGCAAGCTTAAGTCGTGGCGGTACTATGCAGATGGTGGCGAACCGATTCTTACCCTACCCAGGTTTACTCGCTGAGCACTTCCAAACGGTCTATACCACAGCACAAACGTCGCAATTTTCTGTTTATCAAGCGGCTTTGTAATTAAAAAAACCATTAGCTTGTGCTAATTTAGCTTTTCTACCTGTTGCTCATGCCATTGCGTACTCCACGCAATGGCGTACGGCGCTTTTTCCGTACACTATATTTAAGCATTACAAGTGCACTGCACGTTACGCTCTGGGAGATCACCTGTGAATATTGTATTTGCTATTTCAGAAGTTGAAGAGTTGGTAAAAACCGGCGGCCTTGCAGACGTTGGAAAAGCACTCCCACTCGCGCTTGATACCTTGGGCGAAAGCATCACCATTGTTATGCCTTATTACCAAGTACTGGCTGAACAGTTGAACCTACCAACTGTAACCGAGCAACAAACCCTGTTTACTGAAGGTCAGGTGTACCATTTTGATATTCGCTACATGCAATGGCACGGTATCCCTATTTACTTTGTAGACTCGCCTGAATACTTTATGCGTGACGGGCTATACGCCAACGCATTTGAAGCCTATGAAGACAATGGTGAGCGCTTTAGTTTTTTCAGTGGTGCCGTACTTCAAACCCTAAAAGCTATCGATAAAAAGCCAGACGTTATTCACTGCCACGACTGGCATGCAGCCATGCTTCCGTTTTTACTTACCCATGACAAATCAGGGTATTTCGACAGCACGAAAACGGTATTCACTATCCACAATGCCGCTTACCAGGCGTTCATAGGCTGGAAACTATCCCGTTTCTCCGCCATCACCCTAATATTCTGGCGCAAGTTCACGGCGGTTACATAAACATGCTGCAAAGCGGCATTGAATTTGCCACGAAAGTGACAACGGTAAGCCCAAACTATGCAAGAGAGCTACTCACTGACTTGGGTAGTCATGGCCTTCATGAACGCCTGGTAAGCCGTCAAGCCGATTTAAGTGGCATTCTGAACGGATGCGACTACACCCAGTGGAACCCAGAGACAGATACATTCCTACCTGAGAATTACAGTGTAGAGAATCTTCATCCAAAGACCGCATGTAAGCGAGCATTACAGGAGAAGTCGGGATTACCTGAGAATGGCAACGTACCGCTTATTGGAATGGTGTGCCGGCTGACTGAACAAAAAGGCTTTGGCTACATACTGCCCATTTTGGACGATTTAATTAAGCACAATGTTCAAATGGTAATTGTGGGCACAGGCGACCCTAAAGTGTGTATGGACCTTGGCGAATTCGCTCAACAACACCCTGACCAATTTGCGTTTATAAACGGGTTTAGTTCCGAACATGCCCATTTGGTAGAAGCCGGCGCTGATTTCTTCCTAATGCCTTCTCAGTTTGAGCCGTGCGGATTGAACCAGATGTACAGCTTAGCTTATGGAACCATCCCCATCGTACGTTCGGTAGGCGGACTCAAAGACACGGTTATCGATTACAGCAACGATAGTGAAGGTACGGGTTTTGTGTTTGATGATCCTACGCCACATGCACTGCTATCTTGCATTCGTCGAGCTCTGCTGGCGTTCTACGAAGATGCCGGAAAATTCAGGGCGATGCAGCAACGTGGAATGCGAACGCGATTTACATGGGAAGCAGCGGCGAAGAATTACCAGCAACTATACGTTTCAACCCTCAACTAAAGGGCTTTGCGTACATTAATTATTGTTTATAGGCATCTTCCTTTTTGCGCATTTTTGCGCCACTATTGATGTATGTAAGACGTGGATGGACAATACGCAAAACGGATATGACGGATAAAGTAGTCAAGCTTACTATAAAAAGCCTTTTCCTTTGGGTAGTAATGTCAATTGCTACCTTTTCGCTTGCGGTGTTATCCAGTCTTGCCGTTTACACGCAAATAAAAACCTATCGCCATGAACTTGAGTCTAATGCACTCATGCTTGCCAAACTGGTGGCAAGAAGCTCGGCCGCCTATCTTTATGATGAAACACCAGAACGTATTGAGACTGCTTTAAGTAATTTAGCAGCTGCTGATCATGTGTTAAATGCCCATGTGTACAAAGCACAAAGCGGTAACTTGGAGCCTCAGATATTTGCTTCTTACAATAAGGAAGGTCAATTATTGTTAGGAGGCAAAGAGAATCAACTAGCTTCCATGTTTATGACACCTCAGCTGGCTGACAATGGGCAATACCTTGAGTTAAGTGCAAAAGTTTTCGACATTGAGACGAATATTCAGCTGGGCTGGATATATTTACGAATTTCTTCAGAGAACTTCAATCAACTCGTTGGGAAGTCAATTTGGCTGAATATAGCTGTCGCTTTGGCATTGTTGGCGATTAGTTTTTACTCGGCCGTGCGAATGCAGCGCTTTGTTACCGGCCCTGTTGAAGAGATAGCAAACTTCTTGCAACGCACATCGCGGCAACGGGATTATTCCGCTCGTGCCAGCGGTTCTACCATTCGAGAACTTGATATCTTAGCAGACGCTGTAAACGTGATGCTATTTCGCATGCAGGAGTACATGCAAAAGCAGCGACAAGCAGAAGAGCAACACAGAAAGCTCAATGCCAGCCTTGAAGATATGGTAAGTCACCGCACCACTGCCTTAAAAGATGCCAACCAAGAGCTTATTCAAACACTTGAGAAACTGCATCAGTTCCAGCGTCAGATTGTACAAAACGAGAAAATGGCCTCATTGGGCGATATGGTCGCTGGCGTTGCGCACGAGGTAAATACACCTATCGGCTTAGGCGTAACTGCATCAACCATGATGTTAGACAGGCTAGCGGTTATTCAGAAAGACTTCGAAAATAAAACACTCAAAGCCAGTGCAATGAAGCGCTTTTTGGATGAGAGTAATGAAAACCTGAATATTATTTACCGTAATTTGAACAGAGCTGCCGAGCTTATTAGCAGTTTTAAGCAGGTTGCTGTCGATCAAACCTCAGAATCTAGTCGAAGTTTTTGCGTTGTGCAGCTAGTTAATGAGATACTACTGTCATTGCAGCCTCGACTCAAAAAATTAAAACACAACATCAACGTAGAATGCGACCCTACCCTTAGCGTTGAAACGAAGGCTGGCCCAATAAATCAAATCTTGATTAATTTAATCATGAATTCGGTTATTCATGGGTTTGAAACCATGGATGAAGGCACAATTGATATACGTGCCGAATTGGTGAGTAACAATAAGCTCAAGCTTGTTTATACCGACAACGGAAAAGGTATTCCACCGGAAATTCGCAAACGGATATTTGACCCCTTTGTTACCACAAAGCGGGGTCAAGGCGGATCTGGTTTAGGAATGCACTTGGTATACAACTTAGTAACGCAAGCCCTCAATGGTTCGATATCAATTACCAGCGAGGAAGGCAACGGCGTAGAATTTGTAATTATCTTCCCCGTTGTTAATGCGAAAACGTCAGAATAGTTGTATAAAGTATGAACTTTTCTTGATTTTTATTGGCTAACCCCAATACCTTAACAGTAAGAATATTCACAAGTTGCTTGCAATCAAGTATATGAATATTAAAATTTAACCAGTTAGTTGCTTAAATCGTATTTTAGAAAGAGTGTAGAACACCATGCAGACGCCAAATGTGTTAATTGTTGAAGATGAGGTGGTAACCCGTACCACGCTTAAGAGTTTATTTGAAGCGGAAGGGTATAATGTGTTTGAGGCCGAGAACGGTGATCAAATGCATGATTTCTTCGAGAATCACGCTATCAATTTGGTTATCATGGACATTAACCTACCGGGTAAAAATGGCCTTATTTTGGCACGTGAAGTACGTGACCGTAAAAACGTTGGGCTTATTTTCTTAACGGGTCGTGATAACGACGTTGACCGTATTCTAGGTCTTGAAATTGGCGCAGACGATTATCTGACTAAGCCTTTCAACCCTCGTGAATTGACTATTCGCGCGCGCAACTTACTGTCTCGTACTACAAACTCTTCAGAAGATGACGATTTACCAAGCCGTGTAAGCTTCAACGGCTGGACGCTTGACGGTGATAGCCGTTCATTGATTTCACCTAGCGGGAAAGAGTTCCGCCTACCACGCAGTGAATTCCGCGCTCTTCACCTTTTCTTAAGCAATCCAGGTAAGATCCTTACCCGTGAGCAGCTAATAATGGAAATGACGGGGCGTGAACTTCGTCCGAATGACCGTACGGTTGACGTAACGATTCGTCGTATTCGTAAGCACTTCGAATCAGATCCTTCAGATGAAGAATTGATTGTAACCATTCACGGTGAAGGTTACCGTTTCTGCGGTCAGGTTGACGGCTAAGACGTCGCCTGAACGAGTTTTGAATTAATGAAAAGCCGCTACTGTGTAGCGTAAGCGATCAATATAGGCCGTCTTCCCCAGATTTAGCTACTCCGTAAAATAGCCTCCGTAGATTTTACTAACGGAGACTTTACTGATGGCAACAAAAAGACGTACACGTGAGCAATGGCAAAGGTTGGTTGACAAGCAAGCAGCAAGCGAGCTGACAGTCAGTGAATTTTGTGCACAGCATGCGTTAACAGTATCAAATTTTTATCTGTGGCGTAAAAAGTTGAGGGATGATAGTCAACCGTTTGCGCAGCAGGATAACTGGCTTGCTTTTGATATGCCAGCGAGCGGGAACCAGAGTATAGATTCAGCGTGGGAGATTGAACTGGTATTACCCGGTGGTGTGGTGCTGCGGATGAACCGAGCGGCCTGATGTTACCCTTATCTAATGGGCGTATTTGGTTGTACACCGGCAATGCCGATATGCGCAAACAGTTTGATGGGTTGGCAGCGCTGGTACAGAGCAAGTTGGGCATGCAGGCGCATTGTGGTGACTGGTTTGTGTTTATCAATAAGCGCCGTACTCAGC
>NZ_CACSIH010000011.1:0-23193 GCF_902705805.1 Alteromonas alvinellae
GAAAATAGAGGTCGATTTAATGACGCTTACTAATCTTCGACAAGCTTAGCGAAGGTGCTTTGAAAGCTTTTTAGCCCCTTGGCACTAGTATCGGCTAGGGTTAAGCGGCGCGTACGGCAGTCGGGCAAATGAAACAAACCGTCAGCTAGCGACACCAAACTAATAATTGCTTCGTTACCTTTTAAATCTATACCACAGACTTTCATATTTATTCCTAATTACGTTTGCCTGCTATTATAACCCGTTTCGCGACTGTTATTCACTTGCGAGAGCTTTTCTTTACTTACCATCCATCATGCGTTACCGCACCAGCGGGCCTAGCAAACCTAACTTAGCACAGATTTAATAGTCTCTTTAGACAAGGGTTTTACAAAATGCTCGTCGAACCCAGCAGATTTAGAGTCTTCTACATATTTGTCTGACCCCCACCCGCTTTGAGAATAAAATTTTGTATTCTCCGCTTCAGGTAACGCCTTAAGCATTTTAACTAACTCGTAACCGTCTATATCTGGCATGCCTATATCTAGAAATGCATAGTCAGGTTTGAAGGTTTTAAATGCTTCAACAGCTTCCTTAGGCGAGGTAATGCCCAGAGCGGTAACCCCCATCGATTCAGTCAGCAAACAATAAGCGTCGATAAGGTCTGCGTTATCATCCACAAACATCACTTTACCTTTGCTTTGAACAGAAGACTCCAGTCCTGTACTTTCTGTCTGTTCGTAAGCGGTTTTGGAAATAGGTAGCCTTACTTCAAAGGTGCTTCCTTGGTCAACGCCGCCACTCTTCACAGATACTTCACCGTGATGTAAAGCCACCAGCTTACTTACCAAGGTTAGCCCGATACCAAGCCCGCCTTTGGTATGTGTAGAATGCGCTTCAATTTGAGTGAACATGTTGAACACATCTTTTAGCCTATCTTCAGGGATGCCCATGCCGTTATCTTTAACAGAAACAACAATCATTACTCCGTCTTTTCTGATATCTACAACAATCTTCCCCGACTCTTTTGTATACTTAGTCGCGTTATGAATAATGTTAGAGAAAATCTGGCTTAAGCGCGCTTTATCTCCGTAAACGGTCACATCTTCATCAAGACAATTTACGGTTATATCATGCTTCTTGGCTTTCACTTGCTGCTCAACAATTTCAAGGGAATCAGAAAGGACGTCTTGAATGCTCAATCTTTCAAATTCAAGCTTAACCTTGCCGCGGGTAATACGAGATACATCCATTAAGTCGTTGATGAGTTTAGACATGTATTCCGCTTGTCGATTAATAATTGCCGTTACTCTTTTACGCGTTTTATCATCATCGACCGTTTCTAAAATGCTTGCCCCCGACATGATTGGGCCCAATGGGTTTCGTAATTCATGAGCCAAGGTAGCAAGGAATTCATTTCTGTAATTATCTTGTTTTTCGAGTTCTTGGATGCTTATATGCATACGCTCTTGCACATCAAGAGCATATACCAAAAACATTCTATTTAGCCGATTGGCGGTATCAACATCTGCTTTATCAAAAGGTGTTGAACGCCCCTCAATTTTTCGAGTATGGATAGTAAAAGACGAACGAGGTTTAAGGCGCTCAGATTTTGGTGCTTCTTCTGATTTTTCATCTTCAGCACCAATCCACTTTTGAACGCGGTGGGTTTCTTTTCTAAACCAAGCGGTAAAGTACTGCTTTTTTTCAAACAGTGGAATGATCATAATACCCGCAATACCATGCTCTCGTGCTTCCGGGTAATCATCATAAAGTGAATCGTTTGTGTAAGGAAAACCGCCTTCACTACTGGCCTTAGAAAAGATGTCTTTAATAAGGTCTATCGGTAAGGTAGAGCCAAGCGTAATGGTTTCGTACTGTGAATAGTAAACAAACCCTGAACTATTGAGCGCATCTAAAAAAGCCCGTTCGCCGCTTTTAACCACGCGACTAATAGGGTTAGCTGGGCCAATTTTGTCTAGCATGGCATCAACAGCTTCATCGGTGACAAACTTCTTCTGTTTCGCAATTTCCTCTTCTTTAGCCAACAAATGCCAGCTAAACAATTGACTTAAATTCTCGCACTGTAGCCTTACATCTTGAGGAATATAACAGGCCTCACGATGATGACAGGAAATGAGCCCATATAACTCACCATCGGTGACTAACGAAATGGAAAATGAAGCCCGCAAACCTTGGTTTCTAATATATTGCAGGTGAATAGGCGAGAACGTACGCAGAAGCGAACGAGTCAAATCTAACCGCTCTCGCCCCGACTCCTCCACAGAAGGCACTAGCCTAGCTGGGGGCAACTCAGTATCAGGAGTTAGCCTTACCCAGTTTGTTTTGTACAACTCCCTGGCTTGCTTTGGTATATCTGAGGCGGGGAAATACAAATCTTGGTAAGACTCCATATCTTCAGCTTTGGCTTCTGCTATAACCTTTCCCGAATAGTCTTCATTAAATTTATAAAGTACGACTCTATCCATATTGGTGAGATACCTAATGGTTGACACCATCTCTTGCGCCATCTCACCTAACGACGTCATTTCTTTGAAGCGTGGCGCTATAGACATCGCATAAAGCTTTATAAATTGTTCTGCACTGTAGGTTTCTCTAAATTCTGTAGCAGGCTCTAGCTCAACCACATAATGATGACCCGAGTCATAAACAACGGCTAAATAATCTATTGCCGTACCTTCATTTAAAAGTGATGCTTCCAAATGAAGTTTAATGGGCAGCCTTATTTTGCTCTTCGACACCCTATCGAACGTCTCTTCAAGAAAAGCGCGCTCGTTTGTATTAGAAGAAAGAATATCTAAAAAGTTTTTCCCAATAATCCCCTCAGCAAATATTGTTTCGCAGTTCTCACTGACGATTGAAATATTCAGATCGTCATAGCTAAACGCGATAAGAAAACCGTAACTTTGTACACTTTCAGGAATGTGTATAGGTTCGTCTTCACAACGTTCAAAGTTAAAGTTTTGAGGAGATTGAATCATAGAGTTCCTAAAGTTTGTATCTGTCCGTCATACGCGTGCATGAATCGAAAACTATCCTATCGACAAGTTAATTAATAATGCACTCGCGTTTTACTCGCTTAATTTAATTAAACGCCCGCCTTCCTTATCTTCAAGCACATAGATATTGCCCATGCTGTCTTGCTCGACTTCACGCACTCGCTTACCCCACTCATAGCGCTCGGCTTCTTCCACTTTCCATTTACCTTTATCGTCCTTATTAAAGGCAACACGAACCAGAGCCTTTGAAGACAAACCACCGATGAAACCGTTACCTTTCCAGCTGTTAAACTTATCGCCTTTATAGATGATAAAACCGGCAGGGCTGATAGCAGGCACCCACGCTAATTCAGGTGATTTAAAAATAGGGATATCTTCGTGATTTGGGATTTTTACGCCTGAATAATGGTCGCCCTGCGACACGGTGGGATAACCGTAGTTGCGAGCTTTTTCGATAATATTTAGTTCATCGCCATGGCGCGGCCCCATTTCGTGAACCCATAAATTACCTTGCTCATCAAAGTCGATGCCTAAAGGGTTGCGGTGACCTAATGTCCAAATTTGTTCGGTTACGCTGCCTTGACCATAAAACGGATTATCTTCTGGCACACTTCCATCTTCGTTCAAGCGCACAACTTTACCCAAATTCATTGCCATGTTTTGGGCTGGCGTAAATTTCTGGCGCTCGCCAGAGGTAATAAACAAATAGCCGTCAGGCGAAAACGCCATACGATGTGAATAATGACCGTTACCCGTCACTTTAGGCGATTGACGCCAAATAAGTGTTCTATCAGATAATGTCGCGCCACTATCGGTAACACTAAGCGTAGCGCGCTCTATTACTGCACCGCTAAACGCATCGTCTTTTTCATCCCGTTCCATATACGAAATATAAATGGTGTTATTCGACGCAAAGTCTGGGTGAATAATAACGTCACCTAAACCGCCCTGCCCGCGTGCAGTAACACTTGGCACATTGCTTACAGCAAAACGCTTTTGCTGATTTTTATCAAGCAACCAAAGTGTACCGGCTTTTTCCGTTACCAAACTGTGCCCATCAGGCAAAAAAGCCATCGCCCACGGATTGTCGAAGGTCGACTGCACACTCCCCATCACAGACGAACCATTACTGCCTGTCATTTCAATTTGCTCAGAAGAGCCTGACTGAGCAAAGGTGAAAAATGAAATAGCAAGAAGCGTAACCAATAATGCGACTTTTCGGCTCATGCTGGTTTTGTGCGTATTTAATGTTTGCATCTACGTTCTAACCTTTTAGAGAATTTGCGTACTACTGGTTACACGTTGAGGCTTTAATGTCACGTCAACGGGCGGCGCAAAGGGTTTCAGTTAGCATTGGTTACGTAGATTTAATAAGTAAGGTTTATATTGGCGCCTTGGTTTTGCTATTCCTTTTTTTGAATAGTGTGTACTTCCCTAAACTTTCTTTAATGACGTCATACTTTACTTAAGCCCCGCCTATGTTATGTTCGAATTAGTTTTAGCAACGAAGATAAGGAGGTGATCATATGTCTAGAGTTAAGGTATTTGAACAGGCAGCTATGAGTGAGGGTCGTTCTAGCTAACCCCTTTTACGTAATTGCTCTAGAAGGCTGTTTGATTCAGCCCAGCTCGGAAAGCCGCATCACGTTGCTGAATGCGGCTTTTTTCTTTTTAACTGGCCATTTATTTGGCTATTTTTTGACAAGCAAGAGCGACTATGACAGCGTAGGATAAACAAATTATAAAAAGCTCGCGCCTGATAGCGGGAAAGGGAATTTCAAATGTATCAAAAGCTTGCCTGCGTTTTCATCGGCGCCATATTCACCCTAAGCCTTAGCTTTCACGTAAACGCCAAAGTGCGTGGCGAGGCCGTAATTACAACAATAACGTCAGAAGTTTTGAATGAGTCGCGAGAACTACTTATTCACTTACCTAATAACTATTCCCGCTATAAAGACACCACCTACCCCGTTTTATATTTGCTAGATGGTCAGCGTAATTTTGCACATACCGTTGGCACGCTTGATCTGCTAAATCAGTCTGGAATGGCGCAGGAAATGATTGTTATCGGTATTACCAACACCGAGCGCACGCGAAACTTTACACCTACCTATGATGAAAGCTACAACCAGTGGGGGATATCTGGTGGTGCCGACAACTTTTTAGACTTTCTAGAAAAAGAACTAAAGCCCTATATAAAGGCAAACTATCGCACCAATAACTACGCAATTATCTCAGGGCATTCATTAAGCGCCCTTTTTACCGTGTACGCATTGCAAGAGAGGCCTGAACTGTTTCAAGCTTACTTCGCATTCAGCCCAAGTTTGTGGTGGCACGAAGAAGTGATATTTCCAGAGGCAAAAGCGTTCTATGCGTCAGATAGCGACCTTAACAAATATCTATATATAAATATGGGTAACGAAGATGGGAACATGCTAAGCGCATACGAACGTTACGTTGAACTACTAAATAGCAGCGAACGAAAAGGGTTTACCTTTGATACCGAACTGGATACATCTGAAAGCCACAACACGACTGCGCTTGCAGGTATGAGCTTGGCGCTTCAAAAACAGCTTAATTCGTTACGCCCAACAGGTGCGATAATACAAGAAGGCATTCCTGCGGTAGAGCAATACTATAAAGACCTTTCTGCAAAATACGCTTTTGAAGCAAAGCCAGAATATAAAGCCGTAAACCACGCGGGTTATGCGGCGCTAAACAAACAAGACTTTGACTCTGCCATTGCGATTTTTAAGAAAAATATAGCTAGCTTCCCTAACAAATCTGATGCCTACGACAGCCTAGCAGACGGCTATGAAGCTAACGGCGAATTAGGCATGGCGCTTGAAATGAGAGAAAAAGCGCTAGCAATGAGCTATAAAGAAAATGTTGAAAATGGTGCTTTTAAAACGCGGTTGGCTAACTTGCGAAAGAAGATTGCGGAAGGTGAAGAATCAAAAGAAGCTAACCTTTTAAAATCGGGGCTGGCTGAACGCATTCGAATTGAAGGGCAAGAGGTTGATTACCAATCTTTAGAGCAAAGACAAGCGCATTATGACGTACCTGGTGTGTCTGTCGCGTTTATGAGAAATGGGCAACTAGCTTGGACCATGCAAAGCGGCGTTAAAGATTTGACCACTGAATTGGCTATTGATGAAAACACGGTGTTCCAAGCAGGCAGTATTTCTAAACCCGCATTTGCCGCAGTATTGATGAAATATCGCCAAGATAACTCGCTAGATTTAGACGCAGATGTTAATACCTTACTCACCAGCTGGCAGTTGCCTGAACATGAATGGACTGGGCAAGATGTTGTTTCATTGCGCAGATTATTAAGCCACACGGCGGGTACCACAGTACATGGCTTTCCTGGTTACGCGGCGGGCGAACCCGTGCCTACTTTGCAGCAGGTGCTAGAAGGTGCATTTCCCGCCAACACCGATGCCGTTGTTGTTGATATTCAACCAGGTACGCAAATGCGTTATTCAGGTGGCGGCACAACGCTTGCTCAACTTACCTTGCAAGACGAAGCTAACGAGCCCCTGCCGACTATGTCGCAACGGCTTTTGTTTAAACCATTAGGCATGACGCGTTCTGGCTTCGACCAGCCCATATCGAAAAAACTATCTAACAATATGGCTACCCCGTACGACGGTGACGGTGCGCCAATTAAAGGTGGTGCGCATACTTACGCTACGCTTGCAGCTGCTGGCATGTGGAGTACCCCTTCAGACATGCTGAAAATGGCAAGCGGCGTTCGTAGCGCGTATTTAGGGCAGAAAACCGACTGGATTTCGCAAGCCAGCGCGCAGGAGATGTTAACCAACAATACGCCAAGCATTGAGCCGCCTAATGTTGGTATCGGCTTTTTTATCAATATGAGTGACGATGGAGAAGTTCTGGGCTTTGGTCACGGTGGCGCAGATGCTGGGTTTATGTCGCAGCTATACCTTGAACTAGATACCGGCAACGGCTACGCCATTATGACGAACGGCAATAACGGCAGGCAGTTGATAAGCGAGCTAGAAATACGCCTAAAAGAAGCGCTAAGCGTAGGTTACTCGGAAGCTGAGGTTAGGAAGTTAGTACCCATAAGCCCAAAGGAACTGAGTAAATACATTGGAACCTACGTGGTAACTAACCCTGTGAGTGTTGATGTGGTGCTAGAAAAAACAGCCAATGGATTTGTGCTTAATGCCTTACCTTATGTTGAAAATGAAGAGTATTTTCATGAAGGTGAAGGGCTATTTTTTGCCAAGAATGGCAGTAGTGTTCGGTTTGAGATGGATGAAAAGAACTGGCTGGTTGAGGCACTTGTGATGGATGGGAATATTCGGGGTGTTAGGGACTAGTAAGCGGTAAAGCTAAGTGTTCTCAGAATGTGAGTTTTTTACCGCACTGGTATAAATAGAGTAATTCTACTTGGTCGGAATGCGGCGAATATTCCCGATCAATTTTTGAAACCCTTCATTTAATAGTCAAGCCCTTTCAATGAAGTAGAGTTTAAACTCGACCGTAAGTGTAAAACTATTTAACCCGCTTCTCACTCTAATATCATCGAATTCGATGGCATTAGAATAAGCGCTAAAGCCTTAAAATAACAATTCATTAAAAAATTATAAATGATGAGACACTAAAACCTATAAATAAGGATTGTTAACTGTTCAGTATCACGAGCAATAGTTGGCATGCAGGTTTGTGTCAGAACGAGTAAGTTATCATTATGATTATTCAAACAACCTACGACTATTTCAATATTATTCGTAGGTTGTTAACTCTCTAAAATTCAAGCTTTACCTACTTATTCATTCGCTTTGCTCTTACCCATCGAAAAATTGTAAACGCTACAGCTGCGCATAACGCCCAAAATAGTATGTGGTAAAAATTATGATGGGCGCCTTCCCCTAAAAACGTATCAGTATGCGCATTCGCAGTATTCGCAAAAAAGAAAAAAGCGCTAAGTAATATGCAATGTAATCTCATGATTTAATTCCTCAATATTAATGTTAAGTCTTACAAGCTCAGCATGCCTTCCTTTTCGATAAACGAAATTATGTCTGCAAGGCCCTGCTGAGTTTTCATGTTGCTAAATATAAACGGTTTGTCTCCACGCATTTTTTTGGTGTCTGCATCCATTACCTCTAGCGATGCACCGACTAGGTTGGCTACGTCTATCTTATTAATGATTAATAAATCCGATTTTGTAATACCCGGCCCACCTTTTCGTGGAATTTTATCGCCTGCAGAAACATCAATAACATAAATGGTTAGGTCAGAAAGTTCAGGGCTGAAAGTAGCACTAAGGTTATCTCCACCGCTTTCTACTAATACAAAATCGAGATCATTATGACGTGCCTGTAACTCATCTATAGCCGCTAGATTCATTGAGGCATCTTCGCGAATAGCCGTGTGTGGACAGCCACCCGTCTCAACCCCTATTATTCGATCCGCGGCCAATGCGTCATTTTTCGTTAAAAATTCGGCATCTTCTCTGGTGTAAATATCATTCGTAACAACCGCCATGTTGTACTTGTCTCGTAACGAAAGACAAAGCTGACGAAGAAGGGCTGTTTTACCTGAACCAACTGGTCCTCCCACACCTATACGCAAAACTTGTTTTTTCATAATTTGTGTATCTCTTCTGGTTTATCTTTTTAATTTAATTTCGTTTCGGGCTTACGACCTGAACAACCGTGAATATTGACTTTCATGCCACGCGCTTGCCATCGCTAAGTGGGGTAGGCTATTACCTATATCGTTGTCACTCACATGATTTGCTCGAGTAATTAGCGCTTCGCAATTATTGCTTAACCTAAACAAAAGGTTCTGCGCTTGAGTCTGCCCCAGCGGCACTAGCTTAGTCGCAGCGGCGACTTGGTTATCTATATAAGTCCAGCAGTAGCCACTTTGGGCAGATAAAAGGTCTAAATTGAAAGTGAAAGCGCACAACGAATATGCGCTTACGAAACTACAATCTAATCCGTCAAGAAGGTCAGAATAGGGAGTGATATTGAAATCATCTAGTTGATTCATTAGGCGTATTAACGCCTTCCCCATAGCTAAATCAGACAGCAATAACTCATGACTCTCTCTACACGCGACAATATGCTCATTCCAATAGATAAATGCCTTTGTATCACCGGCGTTAAGCGCCTGATACAGACGATTGATTATAGGAAGATCGGTCTGAGCGATAGACTCTGCCAAATTCACTTCTATCCAGCTTTCAGTACTCGCGCTGTCGGTAAGCCAACCATTTTCAGTGGCGAACTCTAAGCCTTGTGAAAATGAAAAACCGCCCACCGGTAGATTAGCGCTGCATAACTGTAATAGTCGCTGAAGTTGTAATGGACTAGTTTGAGGAGCCAGCTTCATTTAATCCTCATGAGAGTGGCTATGACCATGATTGTGGCCTGATTTTCCATAAGCTCCACTCTCAGGCTCAAACACAGCAGGTGTTTTATTGATACTTAACCCGTAGTTTTCAGCAAGCTCTTCTAAAACATGATCGGGCTTAAAGCGTACCCACCGCTCACCAATTTGTAATGATGTATGGCGATTGCCCAAGTGATAACAAATTTTCGAGAAGCTCAGCCAATCATCTGCAATGGCGGTAGCCACATCTTCGGCTTTGCCTTTTACAACAATAAATTTACCGCATTCAGTTTTCAGTATTTCTCCAACAAGAAGTGGGTGTCCTCGTTCTAAAAATACGCCAATATCTATGCCCGTGTCTGTGGTACTTTTAATCCGCGCTTTCTTTCGGGTGTCATGGTCAAGGGTAATAGAATCATCAATATTCCCATGAATATGCGATAGACGTGTGTAAGCTAGTAACATTTATTTATTCCTTTAAAACAGACAGTACAGCTGTGCCAGTGGCAGTGTCGTTACTGGTTCACATGTGAGTAACTCCCCGTTCGCACGCACCTCATAGGTTTGAGCATCCACTTCAATAGTAGGTTGCCAACTATTATGGATCATGTCGTCTTTGCCTATGTTACGTGTATTTTTGCAAGCGCTTACCATACGTGTCAAACCAATTTTATCTGGTACCCCAGCATCTAAAGAAGCTTGAGACATAAATGTCATTGAAGTATTGGCAGGCGCCTGCCCATGTGCACCAAACATAGGTCTGTAGTAGACGGGTTGAGGCGTGGGTATTGACGCATTCGCATCGCCCATGGGGGCTGCCGCAATAAACCCTGACTTAATTATCATCGCGGGCTTGATACCGAAAAATGCAGGTTTCCAAAGCACTAAATCTGCGAGCTTCCCTATTTCGATAGAACCAACTTCATGGCTAATGCCGTGGCTAATTGCCGGATTAATTGTATATTTCGCAACATAACGCTTTAAACGAAAGTTATCATTTCGTTCAGTATCCGGCGCTAGGGGGCCACGTTGCTGCTTCATTTTATGTGCAGTTTGCCAAGTACGAGTAATCATTTCACCAACACGCCCCATCGCTTGGGAATCTGAGGCAATCATACTGATAGCACCCAAGTCATGCATGATATCTTCAGCCGCAATGCTTTCTTTTCGGATACGAGAGTCTGCAAACGCGATATCTTCTGGTATAGCCGGGTCTAAGTGATGGCAAACCATTAACATATCAAGATGTTCATCTATGGTATTGATTGTGTAAGGGCGCGTAGGATTAGTGGAAGAAGGTAATACGTTTGACTCGCCACAGGCGCGGATAATATCGGGAGAATGACCGCCACCTGCCCCCTCCGTGTGATAAGTATGTATGGTGCGCCCTTTAAACGCACCTAACGTATCTTCAACAAAACCAGACTCATTGAGTGTATCAGTATGAATTGCTATTTGAACGTCATACCGCTCCGCTACTGATAAACAATTATCGATAGAAGCTGGGGTAGTCCCCCAATCTTCATGCAGTTTTAAGCCACATACGCCTGCTTCAATTTGCTCTTCTAACGCAATAGGTAAACTCGTATTCCCCTTTCCTAAGAAGCCAAAATTCATAGGAAAATCATTAGTAGCTTGAAGCATTTTATGAGTATTCCAAGGTCCTGGGGTACAAGTGGTAGCGTTACTACCTGTAGCAGGCCCCGTTCCACCACCAATCATCGTAGTCACACCCGACATTAGCGCTTCGTCTATTTGTTGTGGGCATATAAAATGAATGTGCGCATCTATACCACCGGCCGTAACTATCTGACCTTCACCTGCAATTATTTCTGTGCCGGGTCCGATTTCAATATCAATATTGTCTTGAACATCTGGGTTACCAGCTTTACCAATAATAGCAATACGGCCATCTTTGATACCAATATCAGCTTTAATAATTCCCCAATGGTCCAGAATAACTACGTTCGTGATTACAAGGTCTGGCGTATCAAAACAGCTTGCTTGGCTTTGCCCCATACCGTCCCGAATTACTTTTCCACCACCAAATTTCACTTCTTCACCATACTCGGTAAAGTCTTTTTCCACTTCAAGCCATAAGTCCGTATCCCCTAAGCGAACGCGATCGCCAATTGTGGGCCCAAACATATGTGCATATGAATGTTTATCGATAGTTGCCATTAGCTCAATACCCCTTGTACTTTACCTTGAAATCCAATGACCGTACGGCTGCCTTGATAAGGGATCAAAGTTACCTCGCGCTCTTGCCCCGGCTCAAATCGGATAGCAGTACTTGAGGTAATGTCTAAACGGTAGCCTTTGGTGGCTTCCCGATCGAACTTAAGCGCATTGTTCACTTCATAAAAATGATAATGAGAACCTACTTGTATTGGACGATCGCCCGCGTTAGCCACTTTAATCTTAATACGAGGTCTACCCACATTCAGCTCGCGATCGCCTGAGTCTGTTTTTATTTCTCCGGGAATCATTTACCTATGCTCCTGTTAAATATTTAGACTTTTAAATAATAGGGTTGTGAATAGTGACGAGCTTTGTGCCATCTGGAAATGTGGCCTCTACCTGAACTTCTGGAATAAGCTCACTTACTCCTTCCATTACTTGCTCTTTGGTGAGTAGAGTGCGGCCATAGTCCATCATTTCTGCAACGGTTTTACCGTCTCGCGCGCCCTCAATTATTTCCATCGATATATAGGCCATTGCTTCAGGGTAATTAAGTTTAACGCCCCGCTTTAGTCGCCTTTCAGCTAACAAAGCCGCAGTAAAGATTAATAACTTATCTCGCTCTCTGGGTAATAAATCCATTCTAAGCTACCTTTTCATTCTATTTTTAAGTAAGCCAAATACGAGGAACATTAGCTTCTTTTTGGATGTAAATTGGCCTGATTGTTTTCCAAATACTGGTGAATATGGCTTTGCACTCTTCAGCATGGTCGCCTAGGTATCGCACTACTAATAGGTCTCTTATGTAAGTCACGCTCACTTTCTGGCTAGGTTTGTCGATGCCATCTGTATGTGCAATTTGTTCTCTTAAGCGATCTACCAACTGACTTTTCTCATTTACATTTATGCGTACTTTCGGCGCATGGGCCAACATAGTGGCAAAAACGGAGTGGTTATTGAGCCCCGCTACGTGTGCACAAACATTGTTATTTGGTGTCAGATTAATTCGGTCATGAAAATTAAGTTTACCGTCGATAAACACTCGATTTAGCTGAGTAAACCGGCCTTTCTTAAATGGCTGACCAGCAGCGGGTAACCCTAAGCAACTTATATCCCAGCCAATATAATGTGCTTGTGAACTCAACTTTAAGTCCAACTGGTTAATTGCGTCTGCGCCTTCATAAACGATAGTTTCGAGTGGAAAGTTTTCACAAATACCCTTGCCCAACACGTTAATGTTGCTTATTTGTGTTTGCTTACTGTCGCCGATTGCTAAATTGGTTCTTGCTCGGTAAAAACGATTGGCGCCTGGCGTTGTAATAAGCGCATGCGCTGAATCTTGAATACAAATTTCAATGTTGAGTTCATCACCCGAAACAATGCCTGCAGGAGGGTGAAGCAAGTAAACATGCGCACAATCTTTACCTTCAGGGTAAAATGCCTTTTGCACATTTAAAGGCCCGCGACGGCTAGTTTTAACTAGCTGAGACACATTGCTTTTTATGGCAAATTCTAGGAATAAGCTAGCCAACCACTTATTTTTGAGACCTTTGAATGCACTGGCCTTATTTACAGAACTTGATGCACCCGATAATTTTTCATACGCAAACTCTTGTTTCATATCATCCATTTCAATACATAAGCTATACGGCTAAATACTTACTAACAAGTTCGTCGTTTAAATCCGGCATATCACCTGTAGCAATTACCTGACCTTTTTCCATCAATGCAAAAGTTTCACCCACCGCTCTTGCGAAGGGAAGCTTTTGCTCTACTAACACAATGGTTAGCCCTTGCTCTTTATTTAGCTTTAACAACACATCCCTAATGAGCTGGACAATATTTGGTTGGATACCTTCGTTAGGTTCATCCAATATCAAAATATCAGGGTTTAACACCAACGCTCGAGCTATCGCTAACTGTTGTTGTTGTCCGCCCGACAAGTCCCCCCCTCGTCTGTGCAACATTTCCTTTAACACAGGGAAGAGTTCAAATATATGCTCAGGTATGGTCTTACTAGTTTGCCTTTTGCAGTTTAAACTTATCTTCAAATTTTCTTCAACGGTTAGCTGAGGAAAAATATGACGCCCCTGGGGTACATAGCCTACACCTATCTCTGGTCGCGACTCTACCGAGGCTTTAGACATATCTTTATTGTTAATCGTGAGCTTGCCACCGCTTATTGGCAACAGCCCCATAATGACGTTTAGCAACGTAGTTTTGCCAACACCATTTCGGCCCATAATTACAGTTCGAGAACCCTTTTCTATTTTCAGGTTCGCATCCCAAAGAATTTGAGTACCGCTATATTGTTGATCAATATTCTGTAGTTCTATCATAATGTTAATGCCTTCGCATAGGTTTGATAATGCTTAATGATCAGTTTCTTCGCCTAAATATACTCGAATAACTTCTGGGTTCGACTGGATATCATTCATGGTACCTTCCGCAAGTACAGAGCCTTGATGCAGCACAGTAACTTGGCGAGCAATTGAGCGAACAAACGCCATATCATGCTCGACTACCACCACTGAGCGTTCGCCCGCTAATGATGTTAGAAGTTCAGCGGTGCGTTCCGTTTCTTGCCCCGTCATGCCTGCTACTGGCTCATCAACTAATAGCAATTTGGGATCGGCAGCCAATAACATACCTATTTCAAGCCATTGCTTTTGCCCATGGGACAATCGGCCTGCGGGATAATAGGCTTCATTTACTAACCCTATAGTTCGCAGAATGTTATCAATGCTGTCTTTTTGCTCTGGGGAAAGTTTATGAAACAAAGATGCCCAAATACCTTTGTCACCAGCCAAACTCAACTCTATATTCTCAAATACACTTAAGGCTTCAAACACGGTAGGCTTTTGAAATTTACGCCCAATACCTGCCAACGCGATTTCAGACTCATCCATACCAAGTAAGTCTATATTCTGTCCGAAATTAACTTTGCCCGAATCAGGCCGCGTCTTCCCTGTAATAACATCCATTAACGTGGTTTTGCCCGCACCGTTCGCCCCTATCAGGCATCGTAATTCACCTTTGTTGATATAGAGGTTCAAGTTGTTAAGCGCCTTAAAACCATCAAAACTTAGGTTTACATCTTCAACGTATAGAATTACACCATGGCGCGTATCTGGGTGCTTGCCAACTAGCTGCGGAGCTTTATTAGCAAATTGAGGACTCTTAGTAGTTTGAGTAGTCATCATTCTAATTCCTTTTTACTACCTACATGGTAGGGTGCTTCTTCTTTTGACGTTGTAGGCCCACTATTAAACATTGATAGTTTGTCGAAGATATTAGGTAGCAAACCGGCTATACCCTTTGGAAGTAACAGCGTGACCAATACAAATAGGCCTCCGAGAGCGAAAAGCCAAGCTTCTGGCATAATAGCGGTGAATCGGGTTTTCGCGTAACTCACTACAATAGCTCCGATGATCGCACCATAAAGAGTGCAGCGTCCGCCAATCGCAACCCACACCACCATCTCTATTGAGTTGAGCGGAGAAAACTCACCAGGATTTATAATGCCAACTTGCGGAACATAAAGGGCACCAGCTAAACCGGCTAGCATTGCAGATACAACGAATATCCATACTTTATAATGCTCTGGCTTATATCCTACGAAACGAACGCGGCTTTCTGCATCTCGCGTAGCGGTAATAACTCTTCCCATTTTTGAAGAAACTATAAAGTGACTAATGGCGTAACCAATTGCTAATGCAATAGCTGTAGCAACAAATAACGCAAGTTTGGTACTGGGGTTTTGCAAAGAGAAACTAAATATTTCTTTAAAATCGGTTAGTCCATTATTGCCACCAAATCCCATTTCATTTCTAAAAAAGGCCAACATCAACGCGTATGTCATTGCTTGAGTCATAATAGATAGATACACCCCACTTACTCGCGATCTAAATGCCAGTGTTCCAAAAATAAAGGCAAGCAACCCAGGCCCTAGAAACACCATCACAACCATCCAAATTGCACTGCTACTTCCCGCCCAAAACCAAGGAATTTCCGTCCAATTTAGAAAAACCATGAAATCTGGAAGGTCGGGATTACCATAAACACCTCTGTCACCAATTTGGCGCATAAGATACATGCCCATGGCGTACCCACCGAGTGTAAAAAAGGCTCCGTGCCCTAAGCTAAGCACGCCACAGTAACCCCATACTAGGTCTACGGCTAAGGCCAAAAGTGCATAGCACAAATACTTTCCTAAAAGACTTACTGTGTAGTCACTAACGTGTAACAAAGCACCGTCAGCGAAAACCAGATTACAAAAAGTTACGTAAGCCGTTGATAGAAATAAGACGCTCACCACTACATGAAGGTTGCTTAGCGCTTTAAACTTCTCTTGAAAAACGTTTGATAAAATAGTCATTAGTCTGCGCTCCTACCCTTTTGTGGGAATAAGCCTTTCGGACGTTTTTGGATAAACAATACCAAGCCTATAAGCACGATAATATTTGCCAGCACAGACCCCGTAATAGGTTCAAGAAATTTATTAATTGTACCGAGTGACATAGCCGCAACTAACGTTCCCCACAAGTTGCCTACTCCACCAAATACAACGACTAAAAATGAATCGATAATGTAGGCCTGACCTAGGTTTGGTCCGACGTTGGTCAATTGACTAAGCACTACACCCGCTACACCCGCAATACCCGAACCTAAACCAAAGGTAGCAGCATCTACCCAGTCACTTTTTATACTAAGCGCGCGTGCCATGTCCCTGTTTTGTGATACAGCGCGAACGTGCAAACCTAATGATGATTTTTTAAGGATTAACATCAGTGTAAAAAACACAACGAGCGAAAATATAATGATGTATAGCCGATTGTAGGTTAACGAAAAGACGGGATTTATAACCCAAGATCCCGTCATCCATTCAGGCGCCTGCACCTGTCTATTAAGCGGAGAAAAAACCGTACGCACTAATTGCTGAAGTATTAAAGATACGCCGAACGTAGCTAATAATGTCTCTAACGGGCGCCCTTTTAAGAAGCGAATTACGCCTCGCTCAATTAATACCCCCACAAACCCCGAAACTAAAAAGGCAGCGGGAATAGCCATTAATAGCGAATATTCGATAAGGGACGGAAAAGTAATTTGTATGACATATGTAGTATAAGCGCCCAGCATAATCATTTCGCCGTGCGCCATGTTAATTACACCCATCACGCCAAAAGTAATTGCTAAGCCAATTGCAGCTAACAATAATACTGAGCCTAAACTTAATCCAAAAAATACATTTTCAATAAATCCGTAGCGGCTGCGCTTTGCGTCTATATTTTTAATGACTTCATTGAGCGCCGCAGCTAGTTCTGCTTCTTGCGCATTGCGCTGACTTTGTGGCAATTCCCTTAATATATTTGCCATGGTATTTCGCACTTCAGGCTGCAGACTACTTTCTAAATCACTAACAGCAACTAGTTTGGCTTGATGCTCACCCGTTTTTAGCTGGTTTAATGAAAGCACCACATTCATTAATTCTGACACTTCTGGGTCTTCTTCTTTATCAAGCCGTAGCGTGATAGCGTCTAACCCCATCGTGGACGGATTGTCGAGTAACTGCTTTACGGCTTGTAGACGTACATCCTTATTAGGGGAATTTAAGTCTAGTACAGCGATAGCACTTCGGATTAAACCCCGCAGTCGGTTGTTTGTGCGTACCTTTCTAATTTTCGACTTTTTAACCGATGCGAGTTCTGAGTCATGCAATACATCAGTTAGTTCGTACTCTTTACCTACCTTTATAGCGGCAACAAGCAGCCTATTTGATTTGATATAGTACAAGTCACCGTTCAACACTAGTGACAATATTTCTCGGGTTTTTGGGTGAGGAACTTGGCTAATTTCTGTTACCAAAGATTCCATTTGGTTCAACTTCGCGCTTGGCAATTTAGCTGCGAGTGAATAAAGTGCAGCGTCATTCTCATTGCTAGGTTGAACGGTCTGAACATCTGCTGTTTGTGCATATACAGGTGCTTTACACAAGCATATTAAGCAGATGAATAACCAACTAACCCACCGGGTGTGCGTTCGAATCATCTTATATTCCTCTTATACAAAGCTTAATGCACAACGTTTAAGCCGCTTCTAGATGCTCTTGTACTAACAGTGGTAAATACACTCTATTTAAAGTACGTTTGGGATTCAGGCTCTTAACGTCATGGAGGCTGGCTACTTGTATGTCAGTAGCCAGGTTTACCCATTCTTTAAACCTTCTAACCCGAGCATTTACCTGTCGTCACATCAAAATTTCCGCAACGAAGTGGTGCAGTCCAGTCCGACATGAGGTTTTTTGAACTCGGTAGAAAGTCTGACCACGCATCACCAATCACTGTATCTGGTGTTTCCCAAACCACTTCAAATTGACCATCTTCTTGAATTTCGCCAATTAGCACGGGCTTCGATAGGTGATGGTTTGCATTCATAACTGCAATGCTTCCTGTGAGATTTGGCACTGCGATACCGATCATCGCTTGCTCTACTTCGTCTACATCTGTAGTGCCTGCTTTTTCTACCGCTTTTGCCCACATTTTGAAGCCAATATAAGTTGCTTCCATTGGGTCATTCGTTACACGTTCATCATCACCAATGTAGCGTTGCCAACCTTCGATAAATTCATCATTTTCATCTGATTCAACACTTTGGAAGTAATTCCAAGCAGCAAGATGTCCAACAAGAGGCGCTGCATCAAAGCCCGAAAGCTCTTCTTCACCTACAGAGAATGCCACCACTGGAATATCTTCTGCAGAAATGCCTTGGTTGCCTAATTCTTTGTAAAATGGAATGTTCGCATCGCCGTTAATTGTAGAAACCACAGCAGTCTTCTTGCCTGTTGAGCCGAACTTTTTGATCTCAGAAACAATACCTTGCCAGTCAGAATGACCAAATGGGGTGTAGTTAATAAGAATGTCTTCGTCTTTAACGCCTTTCGCATTCAGATACTCTTTTAATATCTTGTTTGTCGTGCGTGGGTATACATAATCAGTTCCTGCTAGAACCCAACGAGTAGCACCGATATCATTCATTAAATAATCTACCGCTGGTATAGCTTGCTGGTTAGGCGCTGCGCCTGTGTAGAACACATTCTTCGAAGACTCTTCCCCTTCGTATTGCACAGGGTAGAACAACAAGCCGTTGAGCTCTTCAATTACGGGCAATACGGATTTTCTTGACACTGACGTCCAGCAACCGAAAATCACATCGACCTTTTCCTGTGCCAGTAACTCCCGAGTTTTTTCTGCAAACAGCGGCCAGTTTGACGCGGGGTCAACTACCACAGCTTCTAGCTTTTTACCCAGGATACCGCCCGCTTTATTCTGTTCTTCAATCATCATCAACACTGTGTCTTTCAATGTTGTTTCTGATATTGCCATGGTGCCCGACAGCGAATGTAGTACACCTACTTTAATAGTATCTGCCGCTAACACGATTTGAGAGCAAAATGTACTAACTATAATTGTGCTGGCGAGGGCGATCTTTTTAAATTTCATTTGAGTATTCCTTTTATCAATGTGATTGAATTAGCTTAGAAAGTAACTAGTGCTTTAAGGGCCATAAGGTCTACATCTACCCCATTTTGTTCACCCATTCGGTATTCAAATACCACCCATAGGTTTTTGGTAAAGGTATAGCTTGGTGCAATCGTGATAGCGCTGCCATCTTCTACTTCTGCGCCACTTGCATCATCGATTGCATAGTCGTGATAACGTAAAGTAATAGCAAAATCGTTCATTGCGTAATTGCCCATGATTAAGTAACCAGAGGCTTCTGAATCGATGCCATAGCGATAGGCATAAGCTGGAGCGTTTTCTGAAGTGTTATATTCAACGGCAAGGGTGAGAGAGCCTTCTATATACGCGGCCCACAAATTTACCAGTGTGGTAGTTTCATCTGTTCCGTCGAGCTTGTCGCTTGAATAAAAAGCTTTTGCAATTGTGGCTTCAGTGGGCGTAACTGCTAACATTGCTTCAAACGCAGGATGATCTGTATCCCTGTTCTCACCTTCTAAGTCCCCTAAATCGTTAACCAATGACAAGGCAACTTGGTAGCCATTTCCCTTGTAAAAACCTGAAACTCCCTGCTGATAACCACCGTAAAAGTATGCGGCATAGCCAGTTCCTGAGTACTGATAGAGACCCGTTGGTTCTTCCGTTTCCCAACCTGTATAACTAAGAAAACGTCCTGCTTTTACACTAAAATTTTCTGATACTGCGTAGGAAATAAAAGCTTGTTCAATGTCGACTTCCTCTCCAGTTCCGTTGTCTTGGTATTCCAAGTCAACTTGCGCTGAAAACTTACTGTCAAAACTATAAAGAAAATCTATTTCGAATTGATCTAAACCGGATGACTGTTCGGTGCCAACTCCTTCAACGTCAACTGACGACCACGACATATCAATAAAGCCAGTAACCGAAAGACTGTCAGTTAATTTAAATTTATCGTCCGCGTGCGCCGTACCTGTGAGACTCAAAGCGATAAATCCAACGGCCGCGGCCGGTTTTAATGTTTGGGCTAGTTTCATTTGCATTCCTTTATTAAAGTAATCAGCACATGGTCAGTGAGCTCTATTTATTGTGTTTATTTCCAACACGTTCATTATGAGTTTTGAATGCAATGAAAAGAATGCGCAAAAGCACGCAACCACCTACGTATAAATACGCATGGTTAAGTGGTTTAACTTATGTAAGATGGGAAGATCTAAACAACGAAAGTTCGTTGATAAATAATGTATTTCTTTGTAATAACTCAAAAAAACGTAGCACTTTAAAATGCAATCTAATCAAAAAATAATTCCGACCCGACGCAGTTACAATAAACTTGTTGCGAATGAAATGATGGAAGATTTCGCTTTGCGTTTTACCGCGAAGAAAGCTCGAAAGTGGTCTTTGAATAAGGTTGCAGGAACTGCCCTCGGGATTGTTTCTTTTCTCGTACTAGAAGCTATTGGTGGTGCCGCCACAATTAATTTTGGGTTCATTAACGTGGCATGGGCGATATTGTCTGTGGTGCTTGTTGTATTTTTGACCGGCACGCCTATCAGTTACTACGCGGCAAAATACGGCGTTGATATCGACCTATTAACCAGAGGGGCCGGATTTGGTTACATAGGCTCAACTATAACCTCACTGATTTACGCCTCTTTTACGTTCATTTTTTTCGCACTTGAAGCCGCTATCATGGCGATGGCCTTGCACATCCTATTTGGCATATCTTTAGCAATCGGGTATGTGATTAGTGCATTGCTAGTACTTCCATTAGTTACGCATGGGATTAGTTATATAAGCCGATTCCAGGTTTGGTCTCAGCCTATTTGGGTAATACTTCAATTAGTGCCTCTCCTTTTCGTGTTTCAACACCCTGACAGCAACTTCAAAGACTGGATTGCTTTTACTGGAATTGGCGAAAATGAAACCGAGGCACGCAATTTCAACTTACTTTTATTCGGAAGTGCATCCGCTATATTGCTTTCCCTAGTTGCGCAAATTGGTGAGCAGGTAGACTTTCTGAGATTTTTACCGGAAAGACCCAAAGCTGGCAGGTTTAAATGGTGGTTAGCTTTGATAGCTGCTGGCCCTGGATGGATTTTTTTTGGCGCATTAAAATTATTTTTAGGGTCTTTTCTAGCGTACTTTGCACTTACTCAAGGTGTGGATATTGACTTGGCAGATGACCCGGCACACATGTATAACCTAGCTTTTAGCTTAGTTTTTGATAACCCAACTATAAGCCTTATCGTTGCCTGTAGCTTTGTGGTTATTTCTCAGTTAAAAATTAACGTCGCCAATGCGTATGCAGGCTCGTTAGCATGGTCTAACTTTTTCTCTCGTGTAACTCGCACTCATCCCGGTCGAGTGATATGGACCGTGTTCAATGTAGTCATCGCACTATTGCTAATGGAGTTAGGTATATACCAAACGATAGAGACCATGTTATCCGTTTATTCTGTATTGGTATTGTCATGGCTAAGTTCTGTTGTAGCTGACTTAATAATAAATAAGCCGCTAGGCATTAGCCCCAAGCACATTGAATTTAAACGTTCTCACTTATACGACATTAATCCTGTGGGAATTGGCGCAATGTTCATATCTTCTTTCATCGGTATAACGGGCCATTACGGCTGGTATGGTGAAACAATTCAAGCTCTTGCCTCTTACCTTGCCTTTTTCTTACCTTTTATCTTAGTTCCTGTCATTGGAAAACTCACCGGTGGTAAATACTATTTGGTTGATGATAAAGTAGCTATTACACAAACCAGCTGTGTATGTTGCATTTGTGAAAATGAATTTGAGCAAGAGGATATTACTTTTTGTCCAGCATATAGTGGGGTCATCTGCTCGCTGTGCTGTTCATTAGATGTGAAGTGTGGAGATATCTGTAGGCCAGAAGCTACGCTCTTTGCACAATCACAGATATTTTTTCATCGTTTTTTAAGTATCGACCTTCTTAAAGCCTTAACGACCCCTATGTCACAGTTTATAGCGCTAACATTTGCGCTAAGTTGTGTTAGCGCCAGTATTCTATATTTAGTTTACCTTCAAGTACCTTCTACCTCAGGTGCAAATGTCCTTTTTGCAGATATGCTAATTAAGATATTTTTCTTGCTCTCTATCATTGTTGGCATACTAAGTTGGCTATTTGTTTTAGCAAGAAACGCTAACAAAATAGCCCTTAAAGAACTTCGTTCCCAAGCGTCAGCTTTGGCCGATGAAATAGGAGCCCACGAAGTAACGTCCATTGCGCTTGAAAAAGCAAAGAATGCTGCTGAGGCTGCAAATGAAGCCAAGAGCCGATATTTAGCGGGACTAAGCCATGAGCTGCGAACGCCATTAAATGTGATGCTAGGTTATTCACAGCTATTAGGTAAAGATGTTAGTTTAAGTGAAAAACAACGAGACACTATGGGCATCATGCGAAGAAATGGGGAGCATCTTGCCAATTTGATTGAAGGACTGTTGGAAATATCAAAAATAGAAGCTGGCCGCCTAACACTTCACCGAGATGAATTTAATATTAGAGCTATATTGAAACAACTCATCGATATGTTTGAATTGCAGGCAAGTAACAAAGGTCTCAATTTTCACACTAACATCAGTACAAAGCTTCCCGATGTAGTGGTTGGTGATAAGCAAAGACTTAGGCAAATATTGATTAATTTGATCTCTAACGCCATCAAATATACAGAGGCCGGTCATGTTAAATTCGATGTTCAGTATAGAAATGAAGTCGCGATTTTTGTCGTTGTAGATACAGGCTCAGGTATAAGCGAAGCGCATAAAGAAACTATTTTTCAGCCCTTTGAGCAAATTAGAAACACCCATACACAGGCGATTGGTGGCACTGGGTTAGGATTAACGATATCTCGCTCTTTAACCGAATTAATGGGCGGTGAACTTAGCTTCAAAAGTTTACTAGGGAAAGGTTCAACCTTTACTTTGCGCTTAATGCTTCCACGCATTACTCAAAATCAAACCACGCCGGAAAATCATAGCCAACATGTTTGCGCATACTCAGGCACGCGTAAAACTATACTGGTGATAGACAATGAGCCTCATCAACAGCAGTTGCTTAAAGATGTATTAACTCCACTTGGTTTTATTGTGTTGCTAAGGCGTGTTGATCTTTCGTGATT
>NZ_CACSIH010000012.1:0-9514 GCF_902705805.1 Alteromonas alvinellae
TGAGGCGACAACTATCCTGACACAGGGGGAGAGCCTAATTATCGTTTTTCGATTTCTTTACCCAACCTGCGAGGAATTCAAAACAAATAACATCAAAAAAGAAGTATTTACTATGCAATTTCAAGATTCTATCTCTACCTTTAATAGCGCCATGTCAGGTGCGTTAATTTCAAATATCTCCATAAATAAAACAACCGTTGCCTATAAACATGCGAATACTTATCGGCATGTAGAATTGCCATCAAGGCAAGAAGCAAAGCGATTTGTGGCCCAGCTTATTCAAGCGCAATAAAACGTAAGCATTTCGGACTAGCAGAGGCGAGGGTAAGCAGATTACTGGTATGCAATGGCCAGCACGAGATGCACTGACCACTGTTTGATGATTACTAACGTGAAACTATTGTTTAGCTTTTAAGTCAACGTCCGAATCGGCTAACAAGTATATACTTGCTGCGTAGGCTGCAATGTTTTGCGCAAGTTCATCGGGGGCAATTTTATCTAAGGTATCATCTGGCGTATGGTGAAGATCAAAGTAATCTCTACCGTTTTGATTTAACCTAATCGTTGGTACGCCTTTCGCTGCTAGCGGAATAATGTCAGGGCCGCCGCCAGCAATGTCTGAACCGCCACGCACTATACCTAGCGGTGATAAAATCTTCGCAATTTCATCGACTAGCACAGTCGCTTCGGGATTCACATTTGACACTAGTTGCCAGATAGTTTGCGCACCAAAGTCAGATTCTGTGGCCAGAACGTGATTTTTAAGGTTCTTTTCGTGCTGTTTAGCGTAAGCAAAGGCGCCTAATAGGCCCACTTCTTCAGCGCCAAACATGACCACACGAATGGTGCGTTTTGGGCGCTCTGGCAGTGAAGCAATTAATGCAGCAGCTGCCGTGGTAATAGCAACGCCTGCGCCGTCATCAACTGCACCGGTTCCTAAGTCCCAGCTGTCTAGGTGGCCGCCAATAAGGATAATCTCTTCGGGTTTCTCACTGCCCACTAAATCCAGTATTACGTTGCCGCTGTTTACTTCGCCTTTCCATTTCGATTCAGAGTGAAGCGACAGTGACAGCGGTTTACCTAAGTTATGTAGACGTCGTAAATGGTCTGCGTCAGGGTTTGAGATAGCGACTACGGGGATATCTGCCCAATTATCGCCGTCTGAGCTCATCATGCCTGAGTGAGGGAAACGGTGAGAGTCTGAACCTACTGAGCGCACGACCAGCGCTTCAGCGCCGCCGCGTTGAGCATGTTGCCAACCAATTCGGCGGCGTTGGTTCGCTTGACCATAGCCTGCACCTGTTTGGCTTTTAACCATGGCGTCGCCATCGACAAATGCAATTTTGCCTTTAAGGGCACCATCTTTAACTGCGGTTAGCGCGTGAATGTCTCTGAAATAAACGATGTCTGCATTAATCTCGCTTTCAGAAGGCGCTGCACCGCCAAGGGCTGTGCCGTAAAGCGGTTGAGCATAAGGCGCCGTGAGTGAAATGTGTAGGTGGCCTCTATCCCAAAAGGGCATAGTGAATTCTTCTACGCTGACTTTATCAAAACCTAGACGTTCTCCTACCACCACGCCCCAATCTCTAGCTCGTTTTTCTGCTTCAGAGCCGCCCAGGCGAGGGCCAATCTCAGTGGTTAGTGATTCAACAATGCTATAGCCTAGATCACTTTTCAGGGCTTTTTGAATTAATGCTTCCGCATTTTTCTTTTGCTCGTCAGTGATGGGGGATGTTTCTGCAAAAACACCAAAACTGCATGCACTTACTAATGCACCAAACGCTAGCCTTCTAGCGATAGTATTCAATCGAGACATGTGTTCTCCATGGATTTATTTTTATATTTCTTTTTTATTTGCGCGAGCAAAACTCTAACCCATCCATCATAGCCAATTTGATTGTCCCTTTCGAGGCAAACCACAAGCGTAAGTCGTGTGTTAGTCGCAAAATTTCTTTTAAGAGAAAATAAATGGAGAATAAAAAAGGAGCCTAAGGCTCCTCTCTGAAAGTTTCTATTTACGCTTCTTCTTAAGCGCCAACTTTTGTTTTTTCTCTTGTTCCTTCAGTACTTCGTTAATGAAACTCTTTCTGCCGAACTCGCGTGTGATAACACACTTGTTTAAGTCGAAACCGCGGGCAGGGCAGTATTCTCTACCATATAGAATGATTTGGAGATGCAAATCGTTCCACCTTTCTTTTGGGAACAAACGTTTTGCGTCACGCTCTGTCTGCTCTACACTTTTTCCGTTCGACAGCCCCCAGCGATACATTAATCGGTGGATATGAGTATCTACGGGAAAAGCAGGAATGCCAAAGCCTTGAGACATAACCACAGCGGCAGTCTTGTGACCCACTGCGGGCATGGCTTCCAGCGCTTCAAAGTTTGCAGGCACTTCACCGTTGTGCTGCTTGATGATCATGTCAGACAAATGCCAAATGCCCTTGGACTTCATGGGAGATAAACCACAAGGACGGATAATGTCTTGAATTTCTTCAATACTCATCAATACCATGTCGTAAGGATTATCTGCCCGAGCAAAGAGCTTCGGAGTAATTTGGTTAACGCGCTCGTCTGTACATTGTGCCGATAGGAGAACCGCAATGAGTAACGTATATGGGTCTTTATGATCTAAAAAGATAGGAATTTCCGGATAAAGGTCATCCAGTATTCGCATGATTTCTTTTACTTTTTCCTGCTTAGAAAGCGGCTTGGCCGGCTTAACTACATCATTCATTTCTAAATACTTTTTTGTTTTTGATTTTTAGCGTTTAGCTTTCAGCTGTAACGCGTACCCGTTCAGCCTTCACTGCAGGCGATGTTTGCTTAGCGGCTAACTTTGCATCAATACTGTTTTTGATAGCAATGAGAAGACCCATACCTAAAAAGGCACCAGGCGGCAGTATCGCAAGCAAAAACGGATTTTCAGTGTTGAAAAGCGTGATGGTCCAGTTCTCAGCAATTGAGCCAAACAGTCTGTCTGCACCTGCTAGCAATGTACCTGCACCCAATATCTCACGCATACCACCTAAAATGACCAGCACTGCGGTAAAACCCAGTCCCATCATGAATCCGTCGTAGGCAGAGGCGAGCGGCCCGTTTTTCGACGCAAAGGCTTCTGCGCGGCCTATGATGGCGCAGTTAGTTACAATCAGCGGAATGAAAATACCTAGCGCTAAGTAAAGGTCATAGGTGTATGCATTCATTAATAGCTGAACAATGGTAACGAACGCAGCAATGATCATAACAAAAACGGGAATGCGGATTTCGTTTCTTACCACATTACGAACGAGTGAAACGGTAACGTTACTGCCAATGAGTACCAACATGGTAGCAAGGCCTAACCCGAGACCATTGATAAACGTCGCGGTAACGGCCAATAGCGGGCACAAACCTAACAGTTGTACCAGCGCAGGATTGTTCTTCCAAAGCCCTTGTAAAGACAGGTCGCGAAAATCAGTCACGTTATAGCTCCTCTACACTATGAGGTTGAGCCTCATTCACGTTAATCGCATCAATTGTTTCAACGGAATCTGTAATTGCGCAGGTGTTAGGAGCGTTGAAAAGTGCAGATTGGTTGGCCTGTGCATAAAGCAAGGCTTCGCGTACTGCTCTTACTACTGCTCTCGGCGTGATGGTAGCGCCAGTGAACTGATCGAACTCACCACCGTCCTTTTTGACCTGCCAAGGCGCCAAATTGTCGGGTGAAAAAGGCTTGTTACTGAACGTCGTTATCCAGTTGCTAACGGCAAGCTCTATTTTATCGCCAAGGCCAGGGGTTTCTTTGTGTTCGATAACGCGTACGCCAAGCACCCTCATACTGATTCTATTAGTGTTGGGCGCAGAAATATCGGACGCATTCTCGTCTTGCTCAGATGACTTCTGAGGTGTTGAGTCAAGCTCGGCCAACTCTGAGAGCGCTAACGCGGTGATATTGAGATTTTCGCTCTCACCGTCGAGCGAGTCAGTACTCGAGCTGCCTTGTGTGTTTCCACCAACGTGTGCATCCACTTTTACACCAACAACGATATCGATATCTCCACTGTATCCGTCTGGAGCAGTGGCTTCTAATACTAATGCGCTAGGTTGGCCGTTTAACGTCGCACGATATATTTTGTGGGCTTTTTTGTTGCCAAGTTCAGGTGCATTGACCTCTGTGCAGTTGGCGTAAAGGGCATTGTCGTGGAATTCGCTAGGCACGACTTCATTAAGTACGCTTAGCAGTTTTTGCTGCTTTTGTTGCTCAATTTTATCTTGGGTGCCAAAAAAAGTGAGTGCTATTAATGCTGTGGTAACAACGGCAAACGCACCTAACATAAGGCCGTTTTTGGCCAGGCTTTCTTTCATCATTAGTGTTTACCTCGACCTTTAACGTTTTTGCCGTACACGCGAGGACGGGTATAGTAATCAATCAAAGGCACCGCCATATTCATAATAATAACCGCAAACGCTACAGCATCAGGGTAACCACCAAAGGTACGGATTATTACCACCCAAAAGCCAATCGCTGCACCAAATATAATGCGGCCTCTTGGTGTTGTTGACGCTGAAACCGGGTCGGTGGCGATAAAGAAGGCGCCTACCATTACTGCACCGTTAAACAGGTGAAATAGCGGTGAAGCGTAGTAATCGGCGTTTGCTAAATGAAGCAGTGATGCACAAACAAACACGCTTAGCAGCATACCTCCCGGGATATGCCAGCTGATAACGCGGGTCTTCCAAAGGTAGAGGCCACCAAGTAAATACGCAAGACTCACCATTCCCCACCCAGCACCAGCAGCTTCGAATACCCCGCCATCGAAGATTGGCTTCGCTAATGACTCTGAGTATGTTACGCCTTGCGTTAGGTCGGTTTTCAATGTGTCTAACGGTGTAGCCATGGTTACACCATCGGCAATGGTTTTGAGTTGAGTGACATCGTATCCGCTTGTAGTAAAACCAGTAAATATAAGTGATACCGAATCAAAGAAACTTGGCGTAATGCCAGCGTGAGTCGCAGGAGGCAGCCATAGGCTCATAGCCGCAGGGAATGAAATAAGCAGTACCACATACGCTATCATGGCAGGGTTGAAAATATTAAAGCCAAGCCCGCCGTAAACCTGTTTGGCCACAGCGATGGCGAAGAAAACACCTGTAACCGTCATCCACCAAGGTAGGGTAGGAGGAATACTAATGGCTATGAGTAACCCGGTTAATACCGCACTGTAATCAGTCAGCGTACGTTCAATAGGTCGTTTTCTCAGAAAGAGGATCACGCCTTCAATAACTAGGGCGCTCACTACTGCGATGACCGCTTGAATTAGCACTCCCCAACCAAAAAAGAGGGATTGTGCAATCATGCCGGGGATCATGGCGTAAATCACCATACGCATGACTTGGCCGGTATCGCGTCTTACCCTTTGGTGTGGTGAACTCGATAAACTTAACTTCATTATGATTCTTTCTCTTGTTCAGCTGCTACTTTTTTTGCTTTAGCCTTTGCTACTGCAGCTGCAATGCGCGCTTTCTTTTCATCTTGTGCAGTCAGTTGAGAAGGGGCTCGCACGCTTGTTGCTTGACCTACATGGCTAGACGATTCGCTCTGCTCAAATGCTTTACTGCTTTCCTGCTCAGCAGTATCTGATGAAGTCGCTACATTGCCATTACTGTCTTGAGTAAGTTTCTTTGCTTTAGCCTTTGCCACTGCGGCAGCAATGCGCGCCTTTTTCTCGTCAGCTTCATTTGTCGAGGCAGCGTTGTTAGCATCAGTCTCGCCATCAGGGATAGATACTTGCGTATTTTGCGAAGCGGCCTTTTTAGCTTTCGCTTTTGCTACCGCCGCTGCGATCCTTGCTTGCTTTTCATCTAGCTGTTCTTTGGAGCCACTGTCTGGTTGCTCATCTAATTGAGTTGGCGCACTCTGCACTGAAACTGACTTATCAGGCTGCCCGTCTTCGCTATTTTTAGCTGCTTTTTTCGCTTTAGCTTTAGCGACTGCCGCAGCAATACGCGCTTTTTTCTGCGCTTCAGCGGTTAGCTCTGAATTCGTTTCAGTATCGGAAAGTTCAGTGTGCTTTTCGCCTTGAGAGCCCGCAGGTTTTTCTGCTGAAGATGCTTCAGACTGGCTGACTTGCGCGGCTTTTTTTGCTTTTGCTCTAGCGATAGCGGCAGCAACTTTAGCTTTTTTCTCATCTTCTGGTGATGATGACTGGTTACTTGGCTGTTCTGTGGTTGATGGTTCGACAGCGCTTTCATCTTGCGTTTCGTTTTGAGCTTGTGCGGCCTTTTTCGCTTTTGCTCTGGCGATTGCTGCAGCAACCTTTGCCTTTTTATCATCTTCTGGCGGTGACGCTTGCTCAACTTGCTTATCCGCGCTTTCAAGTTGAGCTTCATTCTGGGCTTGTGCGGCTTTTTTCGCCTTAGCTCTGGCAATAGCTGCTGCTACCTGTGCTTTTTTATCGTCTGCCGCAGTGCTTGGTTCGTCGGCATTAGCTGGATTGCTTTCAGCATTCGCATTAGCCTGCATAGCCGCCTTCTTCGCTTTCGCACGCGCCGCCGCTACTTTGTCCTTAGCTTCAGTTGCGCCAGCATCAACAGCGCTATTCGCATTTTCAGCTGCCACAGCATTTTGCTCTTTGGCCTTGTTGGCGGCTAAGCGTGCTTCTTTCGCTTTTCTATGTTTTTCTTCTCGCTCGAATTTTTCGCGGTCTAAGCGTTCTTTACGTGCCTCAAAACGCTGTTTAGCTTTCTCAGCCTTGTTCTTTTCATCACGCTGAATGCGTATTTCAGATTTAGCCTGGCGGTAGTAATGCACCAGGGGGATTTCACTGGGGCAAACGTAAGCGCATGCGCCGCACTCTATACAGTCGAAAAGGTCGTATTCTTCGGCTTTATCGTATTCTTTTGCTTTGGCGTGCCAAAACATTTGTTGGGGGAGCAACGACGCAGGGCATGCGTCGGCGCATGCGCTACAGCGAATACAGGGGCGCTCTGCATTGTCGTCTACCAGCTCTTTTTTTGCAGGAACCAGTAAACAGTTTGTGGTTTTAACCACGGGGATCGTAGCGTCTGATAAGGTAAAGCCCATCATAGGCCCGCCCATAATCACTTTAGGTACTTTCTGTTTTTTCGGGTTGTAGTTTGCTTCATCCAATAGATGAGAGACGGGCGTACCCAACAACGCTCTAAAATTGCTTGGTGATTCAACGGCTTCACCAGTTACGGTAACAACCCGTTCAATCAGCGGCTTGCCGTGTAAAATAGCATCTGCAATGGCATAGCAGGTACCAACGTTGAACATCATCACGCCTACGTCGGCAGGCAATCCATTTCTTGGAACTTCTCGGCCAGTCAGTACCTGAATCAGCTGTTTTTCGCCGCCGGCAGGGTATTTAGTCTCAACGCTAACAACGCGATAGTCTTTCTTATCCTGACAGGCAATATTAAGTGCTTCGAAAGCCTCTGGCTTGTTGTCTTCAACCGCAACTACAATGGCCTTCGGCCCAATAAGGTGAGTAAGAATGTCTAGACCCTGGCGTATTTGCCAGGCGTGCTCACGCATTAATCGATCATCAGAAGTAATGTAAGGCTCGCACTCAATCCCATTTAAAATAAGAAACTCAACAGGTTTAGATGTTGAGGTTTTTATATGGGTAGGGAAGCCGGCACCACCCATTCCTGAAATTCCTGCTTGGCAAATAGCTTCTATAAGCTTGTTCTTATCTATGTCGCTATAATTTGCTACTGGAGATAGGTCGCACCATGTGTCTTTACCGTCAGGACGTATCGAAATACACATTTCTGTTAGGCCGCTAGGGTGTGCTACAACATGCGGAGCAATCGCAACAACCTCGCCCGAGGTTGGCGCATGAACTGGCACAGAAAAAGGCGATGAGCTTTGCGAAAGAATTTGGCCTTTCAATACGGTATCGCCAACTTCTACGCAGCAGATACCCTCTGAGCCAATGTGCTGCCTTAAAGGAACAATCAATAATTCGGGTAACGACGGTTTCTTTATTACTGATGTATTAGATAGAGATTTCTTATCGTCGGGATGTACGCCACCTGGAAATGAGTACATCTTTCCCGCTTCAAGGGTTTCTATAATTGAATCAAAACTTGGATACATCACAATTACGACACCATTTTGATGGGGATATCACCTTTGGGCGATGATTCAAAATCCCATTTCCATGTAGAAGTTGTTTGAGCAATTGGCACCATGTCGATACAGTCGACAGGGCAGGGATCTACACATAGGTCACACCCTGTACATTCATCAGTAATAACCGTGTGCATGTGTTTGGCGGCACCTAAAATGGCGTCGACAGGGCAGGCCTGAATACATTTGGTACAGCCGATACATTCGTCTTCGCGTATAAACGCGACTTTTTTAACGTCTTCTTCGCCATGAGCTGCATCAAGGGGTTTAGGTTCAACTCCCATCAAATCTGCGAGTTTTTTAATCGTTGCCTCGCCACCAGGTGGGCACTTATTAATATCATCACCTTCAGCAATTGCCTCAGCATAAGGCTTGCAGCCCGGATATCCGCATTGGCCACACTGAGTTTGTGGTAGTACGGCATCTATTTGCTCAACAAGCGGGTCGCCCTCAACTTTAAAGCGAATGCTCGCGTAGCCCAGAACTAAGCCAAAAATAAGCGCAAGGACGCCAATGGCAACAACGGCGAATATAATAGCGGTAGATATCGTCATTACACTTTCACCAGTCCACTAAAGCCCATAAATGCAAGGGACATCAGGCCAGCGGTTATCATAGCGATTGAGGCACCTTTAAAAGATACAGGTACATCAGCAGCAGCTAAACGCTCACGCATGGCCGCAAATAACACCAGTACCAGAGAGAATCCCACAGCAGCGCCGAAACCATAAATAAGACTCTGCATGAAATTATGCTGTTCGGTAAGGTTTAATAGCGCTACACCAAGCACTGCACAGTTGGTTGTGATAAGAGGAAGGAAAATACCTAACAATCTATATAAGGTAGGGCTGGTTTTGTGCACGACCATTTCTGTGAACTGAACCACCACCGCGATAACAAGAATAAAAGCAAGCGTTCTAAGGTAACCGATGCCCAGTGGAGCAAGTAAATAGGTTTCCACTAGGTAGCTCGACGCAGAGGCAAGGGTGAGTACAAATGTAGTGGCCATAGACATGCCCATGGCAGTTTCAAGTTTGCCAGACACACCCATAAACGGGCATAAGCCGAGAAATTTAACCAACACAAAGTTGTTAACCAGTACTGTACCAATCAATAGCAGTAAAAATTCAGTCATGAATAACGCAATTCCTTCGAGGAATTTTGACGGACAATGCCCGCGAATTAAAAAGAAAAACAGATTAGGTCTATTATCCCTTTTTAGAACGGGTTTAACAACTTGATTGAATTAGGGTTATTTAATGTCTAAACGCGTTGTTTTAGGAATTAAAATAGAATGAAGTGGGTGAGGCGATTAAGAGCCAACTAAGTGGCTCCCCCTCCCCGACTCGAACGGGGGACCTGCGGATTAACAGTCCG
>NZ_CACSIH010000012.1:9521-9618 GCF_902705805.1 Alteromonas alvinellae
AACCAACTGAGCTAAGGGGGAATCGACACCTAAGTTGTTTGCTGAAGTTGGCTCCCCCTCCCCGACTCGAACGGGGGACCTGCGGATTAACAGTCCG